>NZ_JBSHML010000012.1:0-117951 GCF_053645335.1 Dietzia sp. NPDC055340
CCCCGCTCACTACCGCCGCGCCCGGCACCCGCTGTGGGTGCCGGCCTCGACGTCTCGATTGGCCCGGCGCGTCGGCGCCTGAGCGTGCGCCTGTGCGAGCTCCCTTACGTCAGTCGTCGACCCGCGACGGGTGACGGGTCAGCGCCATGACCTCCATGTCCATGTACGGGAAGAGGGGCAGCCCCTGGAGGATCTCGTGCAGTTCGTCGGCCGACTCCACGTCGAAGATGCTGATGTTGGAGTACTGGCCGACGATGCGCCAGAGCTCGCGCCATTTGCCGGAGCGCTGTAGCTCCTGGCTGTAGGCCTTCTCGCGGGCGACGGTCTCGGCGCGGACCTCCGGGTCCAGGTCGTGCGGAATATTGACGTCCATGCGTACGTGGAACAGTGCCATGTCGTTTCTCTCCTGGGGTTGAGCGGTGATGTCCGTCGGGGGTCGCGGCCCGTTCGGCCCGCGACCCGGGTGATCAGTGGCGGGTGAACTTCTCCACGGCGTCGTGGTCGAGCTCCACGCCCAGGCCCGGGCCCTCCGGCAGGTGCACGCGGCCGGCCTCGTAACGGATCGGGGTGGTCACGTACGTCTCGGCCAGCAGCAGCGGGCCGAACAACTCCGAGCCGTAGTTGAAGCCGGGCTCGGCGCATGCCAGGTGCAGCGAGGCCATCGTGCCGATGGGGCCCTCGAGCGAGGTCGCCGCGTGGCAGGCCACGCCCGCCGTGCGCGCGATGGCCACGACCTCCTTACTCCGGGTCAGGCCGCCGAGCTTGGTGGTCTTCACCGCGATGACGCCGGCGGCATCGCGTCGGACGATCTCGAGCGCGTCGTGCGGCGACTGCACGGACTCGTCGGCCATGAACTGCACCGGCAGCGTCTGGTTGAGCTCTGCCAGCACCTCGAACTGCTCGGTCGGCGTGGGCTGCTCGATGAGCTCGATACCCGCCTCCACCAGCGCCGGAAGGTGCACGTTGGCAGTGAAGCGGTCCCACCGGGCGTTGATGTCCACCCGAAGGCCGGCGCGGCCGTCGAGCCGCTCGGCGAGAGCGGCGATCCGGGCCACGTCCTCGGCCGGGTCCAGGGCGCCCATCTTCAGCTTGAAGGTGCGGTGGCGATCGGAGGCCATGAGCTCGTCGATCTCCTCGACCATCTCGTCCAGCGGCATCGCGCCGAGCGCCCAGGTGCATTCGATCGAGTCGCGGACCGCGCCGCCGAGCAGCGACCGGACGGGGACGTCGAGCGTGCGGGCCCAGGCGTCGAACATCGCGATCTCGAGGGCCGCCTTGGCGAACCGGCCGCGCGCGACCACGCCCTCCATCGCCTCGAGCACCGCCGGCACCTCGTCGACCCGACGCCCCACCGCGACCGGGGCGAGGTACTTCTCCACCAGCACCTGCATGGTCTCCGCGGACTCACCGCCCCACCATGGCCCGCCGGGGGTGACGCCCTCGCCGTAACCCACCACGCCGTCGTCGGTGGTCACCGACACGAGCAGGATCGACTGCCTGGTCGCGGTGGTGGTGGCGAACTTGTGCGGCCGGATCAGCGGGACGTCGAGAATGCGGGTCTCGACGGAACGGATGGTCATATCGGGCATGGATCGGTCCTCGTTTCGCTGCTGGCACCGACGCCCCGACCGCGTGTGGCGGCCGGGGCGGGCGGTGGGAAACCCCGTCACGGGGTCGTGGGTCGGGCGCGCGCCCTGATCAGGCGACGTACCGGGCGTCGGAGACCGGGTCGAGGACGAAGTCGTAGGTGACCTCGTCGACACCGGCCGCGTTCGGCTTCGGATCCAGGGTGAGCTCGGGCTTGACGGCGCCGGCGACGTCGTCGTCGACCCACTGACCGCCCTGGAAGTAGAGCTGCGTGGTGATGAGTCGCTTGCCCGGGGCGGTGACCTTGAGGTGCAGGTGCGCGGGACGCCACGGGTGGCCGTCGTAGCTGGCGATGAACTCGCCGGTCGGCCCGTCGTGGGGGATCTGGTACGGCGCGGGCTGGATCGTGGTGATCTCATAGTTGCCCTCGGCGTCGGTGGAGAAGGTGGCGCGCAGGTTCCACTCGGGAATGCCCATGCCGTCGTCGAACTGCGAGTAGTAGCCGTCGGAGTCGGCGTGCCAGAGCTCGACGCTCGCACCCTCGATGCCCTTACCGTCCAGGTCACGGACCTGGCCCTTGAACACCAGCGCGGTGCCCTTCTCGTCCTCGCGCATGGGCATGGTGCCCTTCGAGCCGAGGTTCGGGGCGCCCGGCACGTAGTAGGGACCCTCGATCGAACCCTTGGTGCCGGTGAAGATCCGGCTGTTGGAGTCCTCGATGAAATGCTCCAGGAAAACATCGAGCCACAGCGGCCACTCGCCGCCCTCGCCGACCTCGATGAGCCACTGCTTGAGGACGCGGTACTCGGCGTAGGTGACCTCGTGCTCGAAGATGACCTCGGACAGCTTGGTCAGGACGTCCTTGTAGATCGCGGCGGCACGCTCCTTCGATGTGTCCGAGCTGACTCGGTTGCCCTTGAACCTGTCGGTGGCTGCGCTGCCGGAGCCGGCGGCGGTGGGGACTGCGGTGGTGGACATGACGCTCCCTGGTGACGTGGGGGGTGAGGTGGATCGGAGCGGAGGGACCTCGCCTGGTCTCGGCGCTGTTTTCCGTCTGACCGATGTCCACACTGTGCCCCCGCGCATCTGTGTCGTCAATCACTGAATCTACAAACGTAGAACGCACATTGTGCGCATGTCGAACCGTAAAGGATCGTTTCCGCAGGTGGACGTGCGGAGATTGCGCGTGCGTTCGCCCACCGAACGCCGAGCACCTAGGCACGACTAGGCATTGCCCTAGTGTGACCCGACCCACAATTGGGCACTGTTGTGTGAAACCGGCAACAGGCCACCATCGGCCGGCCCCGACCACGCGAGGAGGATTCGATGTCGGAGCGACTCGATCACCTGCAGCACACCCTCGACACCGCTCTCGAGGACCGCCCCGAAGACGGCATCGTCCGCGCCAACCGTCGGATCTTCACCGACGAGGAGATCTTCGAACTCGAGATGAAGCACATCTTCGAGGGCAACTGGGTGTACCTGGCCCACGAGAGCCAGATCCCGGAGGTGGGCGACTACTTCACCACCGACATCGGTCGCCAGCCCGTGGTGATCACGCGCGGCAAGGACGGGGAGCTCAACCTCCTCGTCAACGCGTGCTCGCACCGCGGCGCGATGTTGTGCCGCCGCAAGACCGACAACCGCACGACCCTGACCTGCCCGTTCCACGGTTGGACGTTCTCCAACTCGGGCGAACTGCTCAAGGTCAAGGACCCCCGCGACGCCGGCTACCCGGAGCAGTTCAACTCCGGCGGCTCCCACGACCTGCGGCGCGTCGCCAAGTTCGCCAACTACCGCGGCTTCCTGTTCGGCAGCCTCAACCCGGACGTGCTGCCGATCGAAGAGCACCTGGGAGACAGCCGCACGATCATCGACATGATGGTCGACCAGTCCCCCGAGGGCCTTGAGGTGCTCCGCGGCTCGTCCACGTACACCTTCGACGGCAACTGGAAGCTCCAGGCCGAGAACGGCGCCGACGGCTACCACGTGTCGGCCACACACTGGAACTACGCAGCCACCACCGCCCGACGCGGCTCGGGCGAGTCCAAGAACGAGACCAAGGCCATGGACGCCGGGACCTGGGGCAAGCAGGGCGGCGGCTACTGGTCCTTCGACCATGGCCACCTGCTGCTGTGGATGTGGTGGGGCAACCCCGAGGACCGCCCGCTGTGGGAGCGGCGTCAGGAGCTGGCCGACCAGATCGGCACCAAGAAGGCCGAGTTCATGGTGGGCGCCTCGCGCAACCTGTGCCTGTACCCGAACGTGTACCTGATGGATCAGTTCTCCAGCCAGATCCGGCACTTCAAGCCGATCTCCGTGGACAAGACCGAGGTCACGATCTACTGCATCGCCCCCAAGGGCGAGAGCGCCGAGGCCCGCGCCGCGCGCATCCGCCAGTACGAGGACTTCTTCAACGCGACCGGCATGGCGACCCCGGACGACCTGGAGGAGTTCCGCTCCTGCCAGAAGACCTACCTCGCCGAGGCCGCCCCGTGGAACGACATGACCCGCGGCAGCACTCACCAGCTGAACGGCCCGGACGAGACCGCCCGCGGGCTCGGCATGAACAACGTGCTGTCCTCCGGCGCCAAGACCGAGGACGAGGGCCTGTACCCGGTCCAGCACGGCTACTGGCTCGAGACCATGCGTCGCGCCGTCGACGCGGAGGAGAAGCCCTCCGCGAAGGCCCCGGCCGCCAATGGCGTGACCGACCGCGCCGCAATCACCGCCGACGCCTGATCCCCGCCCACTACAGCGAGAAAGGACTGACCATGTCCGCACCTGCGACGGCGTCGATCACGGTCGACGAGATCTCCGCCTTCCTGTTCCGTGAAGCCCGGCTGCTCGATGACCGCCAGTTCGAGCAGTGGATCGAGTGCTACCGCGAGGACGCGATGTACTGGATGCCCGCCTGGGACGACGGCGGTGAGCTCACCACCGATCCGTACTCCGAGATCAGCCTGATCTTCTACCCCAACCGGGCTGGCATCGAGGACCGCGTGTTCCGGATCCGGACCGAGCGCTCCTCGGCCACGTCCCTACCCGAGCCGAGGACGAATCACCTCATCAGCAACATCGAGGTTCTCGAGCGCCGCCCGGGCGAGGTCGACATCCGCTTCAACTGGCTGTCGTCGTACTTCCGGTACAACACCACGGACCAGTACTTCGGCACCTCCTTCTACACGCTCGACGTGACCGGCGAGTCCCCGCTGATCACGTACAAGAAGGTCGTGCTGAAGAACGACTACATCCATCACATCGTCGACGTCTACATGGTGTGACCCACCCCGGCGCCGGCCCGGTCGTCTGCCGGGCCGGCCCCCTGACCAGGGGCCGCGCCTCAGCGGCCGATATCGCCAGTGACCAGGAGTGAAACCCATGAGCTTTAAGGTGGCCCTGAGCTTCGAGGACGGAGTGACGCGTTTCGTCAACTGCGGCCCGACGGAGACCGTCGCCGACGCCTCGTACAAGGCGCGGATCAACATCCCGCTCGATTGCCGTGACGGAGCCTGCGGCACCTGCAAGTCCCTCTGCGAGTCCGGCGAGTTCGACGGCGGCGACTACATCGACGACGCCCTCACCGAGGACGAGGCCGCGGCAGGCTACTGCCTGCCGTGTCAGATGGTCCCGACCTCCGACCTGGTGGTGCAGATCCCCACCACCTCGGACGTGGCCAAGACGACGGCCGCCGCGCACCCCGCCACGGTCACGGCCGTGGATCGGCTGGCCGAGGGTGCGTTCGCCCTGACCGTGGAGCTCGATGACCGCGCGGCCCTGGCGTTCCTGCCGGGCCAGTACGTGAACATCTCGGTCCCCGGCACCGACCAGACGCGTTCCTACTCCTTCTCCACCGGCGCCGACGCGGCCCGGCTGTCGTTCCTCATCAAGTACGCCGAGGGCGGCGCGATGTCGGAGTACCTCGCGCAGCGGTGCGCGATCGGCGACCGGCTGGAGCTGACCGGGCCGATGGGCTCGTTCTTCCTCCGCGAGTCGACCCGTCCCCTCCTGCTGCTCGCGGGCGGCACCGGCCTCGCGCCGGTCCTGTCGATCCTGGAGACCCTCGCGGCGGCCGGCACCACCGGCCGCCCGATCCACCTCGTCTACGGCACCTCCTTCGACACCGACGTGGTGTACACCGATCTGCTGGACGAGTACACGACCCGCATCCCGGGCATGACGTGGGACCTCGTCGTGGCCGACCCGGAGACCGTGCACCCCAACTCCGGCTATGTGACGAGCCTGATCACTCCGGATCACCTCCACGACGGCGCCGCCGACATCTACCTCTGCGGTCCTCCCCCGATGGTCGAGGCCGTACGCGGCCACCTGGACGCCGAGGGCCTGGAGGTCACGCACTTCTACTACGAGAAGTTCACCCCGGCCAGTGCGCCGGCCGGTGAGCAGGCCGCTCCGGCGGAGGAGGTCGCCGCTTCCGAGACCGGCGTCGTCGCCGCGGACGAAGGCGAGGTGGATGCCGTTCTCGTCGTCGACGCCCCGGTCGGCGAGTCCTCCCCCGCGGCGCCGGCGGCTCCCGCCCCGGCCACCGCACCCGTCACGCCCCTCCCGTCCGCCGGCGCGAAGCGCGTCTCGCGGCTGCCCGGCGACCCGATCCCCTCGATCGAAGCCCGCCCGCGCGGTTACACCCCGCCCGCCCCGGGTACCCACCCGGCCGTCGCCCACACGCCCGACACGCTCGCGGGGATCGCCGCGCGACCCGACGGCCACACCCCGCCCGCTCCCGGCCTGTTCCCCGCCCCGGGTGTTGTCGCCGAGCCCCGTGCGCCCATCGCCGCGCGTCCGGACGGGTACACCCCGCCGCCGGTCGCCCTCCCCACCGCGGCGACACAGGCGACCCCACGCTCGGAGACCATCACGTCCGGGCCCGGCGTCGTCAGCGGCGAGATCCACCCCGCGATCAGCCACTCGGACGCCCAGTTCGACGCCCGCATGGCGCTCGAGCTCGGCGTGGTCGAGTTGACCATGGGACGCCTCGACCGGGCGCGGCTGTCCGAGTTCCGGATGCTGGCCGAATCCGCCAACCAGTACATCGACGGCGACCGCTTCCTCGACCCGGAGAAGTTCACCGCCGCCAACTCCCAGTTCCACGAGTTCCTGTTCCGCTGCACCGGCAACGACTCGCTGCTGCAGGCCTACCGACTGCTGGAGGTGACGCAGGTGATGAACAGCGTCCTGCCGGACGCGCGCTGGGTGTCTCAGGACATCGTCCCCGAGCATCTCGAGATTGTCGACGCGTTCGAAACGGGCGACCGTGACGCGGCCCGCTACCTGATCCGGCGGCACACCGCGCACGCCAAGGCCACCATGCGGACCGCCATGGACCGTCAGGGGCTGGGGGCGGCGTCGTGAGCGCGCCCGTCGGCGAGCACGATGCCGTGCCCCCCGTCCTCTCGCCGGGCCGCTTCGCCGGCCGGTCGGTCCTCATCACCGGAGCCGTGCAGGGCATCGGCCGCGCGGTCGCAGACCGGGTCGTCCGCGAGGGCGGCGCCGTCACCGTGGTGGACCGCGCCGACCTCATCACCTCCGTCGCGGACGAGCTGACCACCGTCTCGCCGGAATCGATCCGGGTGACACCTGTAGAGGCCGACCTCGAGACCTTCGAAGGGGCGCGGGCCGCAGCCGACGCCGCGCTGACGGCGCACGGCCGGATCGACGTGCTCATCAACAACGTGGGCGGCACGATCTGGGCGCGCCCGTACCACGAGTACTCCGCCGACCAGATCGAGGCGGAGGTACAGCGCTCGCTGTTCCCGACGCTGTGGATGTGCCGCGCCGTGCTGCCAGACATGGTCGACCGCGGTGCCGGCACGATCGTCAACGTCTCCTCCGTGGCCACGCGCGGTGTCAACCGCGTGCCGTACGCGGCGGCCAAGGGGGGTGTCAACGGGCTGACCTCGGCCCTCGCGCTCGAGGCCGCACCCCACGGGGTCCGGGTGGTGGCCACCGCCCCCGGCGGCACGCTCGCCCCCGAGCGTCGGATCTCCCGCGGCGGTGACGCCCGCACCGAGCAGGAGAAGGCCTGGTACTCGCAGATCGTCGACCAGACCGTCGAGTCCACCGCGCTGGGCCGCTACGGAACGCTGCACGAGCAGGCCGCGCCCATCTGCTTCCTCGCCTCGGACGAGGCCTCCTACATCACCGGATCAGTCCTGCCCGTCGCCGGTGGCGACCAGGGCTGACGCCTCCCACCCCGACCCGGGCCGTAGCCCTGCCCTCCCCGTACCCCACCGAACGGAGCTCTTCCGTGTCCATCGCCCCTGCCCAGCCTGTGTGGGAGTCCCCGGCGCATCGGCGCACCGTGTACGGCGTGCTCGCCGTGGTGGCGCTGACCATCCTGTTCGACGGCTACGACCTCGTCGTCTACGGTGCCGTGCTGCCGACCCTGATGAACGACCCTTCGCAGATCGGCGCGCTCGGTGCGGCCCAGGCCGGTGCTCTCGGCTCGTACGCGTTGGTCGGCGTGATGATCGGCGCGCTCAGCGCCGGTGCGATCGGTGACCGGATCGGCCGACGCAGGATCATTCTCGGCGCGGTCGCCTGGTTCTCGGTCGGTATGGCCGCCACCGCCCTGGCGCGGGATATCACGACGTTCGGCATCCTGCGCCTGCTCACCGGTGTCGGGATCGGTGCGATCGTGGCGACCGCAGGCGCGGTGATCGCCGAGTTCGCGCCCGCCGGGCGACGGAACCTGTTCAACGCCGTGGTCTACAGCGGCATCCCCGCCGGTGGTGTGGTCGCCTCGGCACTGGCGATGATCCTGCGCGACCACATCGGGTGGCGCGGGCTGTTCCTCATCGGCGCGCTGCCACTGGTGGCGGTGCTGCCGTACGCGTGGTTCGCGCTCCCGGAGTCGCCGCGGTGGTTGGCCTCCCGTGGCCGTGTCGAGCGCGCCCGCACGGTGTGCGACGCCTACGGTCTGCCGCGGGCGATGGCCGTGGTCGAGGCACCCGGCGCCGTGGAGCCGGCCGCACCCGGGAGCGACGACGACAACGCGCCCACCCGGGCCCGTTCACGTACCGGCTTCGCCGCCCTGCTGTCCCCCGACTACCGATTCGGCACGCTCCTGCTGGGGTTCATGAGCTTCGCCGGCCTGCTGCTGACCTACGGACTCAACACGTGGCTACCGACGATCATGAAGACCTACGGTGTCGACGCCACGAGCTCGCTCGGCTTCCTGCTGGTCCTCAACGGCGGTGCGATCATCGGCGGCCTGGCCGCCTCGTGGCTCGCTGACCGTCACGGCCCGCGCGTGATCGTGGCCTGCTCGTTCGTCCTGGCCGCACTGGCATTGGTCGTGATCACCATCTCCCCCCCGTTCGCGCTCATGGTGCTGCTCGTGGCGGCGGCCGGGATGGGCACGATCGGCACCCAGGTGTTGCTGTACGGCTTCGTCTCCAACTACTACGAGACGGGTGCCCGCGCGGCGGGGGTGGCCTGGTGTGCCGGCTTCGGTCGCCTCGGCGGCATCCTGGGGCCGGTCATTGGCGGGCTGCTCGTCGCCGGTGGTCTCCGGGCGGAGACCTCGTTCCTGGTGTTCGGCGGTATCGCGCTGGTCGGCGCCGGCCTGACCCTGGCCGTCCCGCGATCGCCGGTCACGGAGGAGCCGGCGGCCCCCGCCGAGCCCGAGGCGCCGCTGGTATTCGAGCCCGGGACCGCATCGGTCGACTCTGTCGCGACACCGGACTCGCGGTCGGAGTCGACCCTAGGCTGACGGAATGACCACCTCCCTCCCGCGTCACAGCCGCCACCGCGCCGTGGACCGTCTCCGGGCGATCCACGGCGCGGTGGCGCGCTCGACCTCCTCGATCGTCGTGGTGTCCGCCACCGACGGCGGCGGCAAGAGTCATCTCGTCGACTCCGTGCTCGTCCAGCTGACCGGCATCACCGCGGTGCTGGTCCGGGCTCTGCCGTGGGAGAAAGACGCGCGATGGGTGGTGGCGGCCCGCGTCCTGGACCGGCTGCCACGGCCGGAGGCCGATCTGCCGCGTCGGCCCGAGCCCGGCTTCGATCCCCCTGCCACCGAGCAGCCGGAGTCCGACTCGCCCGGTGACGCACCCGGGGGCGCGCCTGGCGGATTCGCCGTCCTTGTCGACGCCCTGGCGCGCGCTCTCACCGCCGCCGGTCCCGGCACGGTCATCGTGATCGACGATGCCGAGTACTGCGATCCCGACTCCCTGCGGGTGCTCGCCTCGGCACTGGAGGCGGCCGGCCCGACCCCGGTGCTGCTCGTCGTCACCCTCGGAAGCCCCGCCCGCGGCCCGTCCGCGACGCTGTGCGCACAGCTCGCCCGGGAGACGGTGCGCCTGGGCCCACTCGATCAGTCCGAGATCCGCGAACTGGTGGCCACCCGGACAGGCCGGGAACCCTCCGCCGCCGCGGCCCGTCAACTGCTCGAGTTCACCGGTGGCGAGGCGGGAGCGGTGGCGACGGTGGTCGACGAGGCCCCCGACTCGTGGTGGGGGTCCCCGTTCTCCGTGCCTCCCCTACCCGCCTCCGTCGAGCGGGAGACCGTCGCGCTGCTCGCCGATATGGACCCCGACCAGCGCGCTGTACTGGAGGCCGCCGCGGTGCTCGCGCCGCCGGTCACGCTCACCTCCCTGGCCGCCCTCATCACCGCGCGGACGGGGAGCACCCCGAACGAGGCCGTGGTCTCGTCCGCGCTCGACGCCGCCCACGAGGCCGGCCTGATGCGGATGGACCTGTCCCCAGGTGCCGCCGGGATCCTCTTCCGCTCGCCCCTCCTGCGCACGTCGGTGCTGCGCAGCCTCGCGCCGAGCCTCCTGCTGGAACTACACACACTGGCAGCCGGCGTGGCCGAACAGCTCCACGACACAGACGCGGCGCTGGACCACCGCGCGTCGGCGTCGACCGGGCCGGACCCGGACCTGTCCGAGAACCTGCGCATCCGCGCGCTCGAGCACGCCCGCGCCGGCCACTGGAGCGACGCGGGCCGGGCTTTCCTCACCGCTGCGGCGCTCAATCCAGATGCCGATGCCGCACGCGAGCTGCACGTCGACGGAATCGACGCGCTCATCAACTCCGGGCGGATCAGCGAGGCCCGCGCCCTGTCCCACGCACTCGAGCGGGTACGCAAGAACGCTCGGCGCGACGCCGTCCTGGGGTCGCTCGCTCTGCATCTCGGCCACGCCCGTGAGGCAGAGGCCCAGCTGGGCCGCGCCCTCACCGCCGGTGCGGACAAGGACCCGCACGCACCGGCAGAGCCGTCCGTCGCGCTCGCACTCGCGCAGAAGTACGTCGTCCACTCACTGTGCGAATGGCGTCCCGACCGGATCCGGCACTGGGCGGCGGTGGTCATCTCCAGCCCCGCCCGGGACCGCCCCGAGATCGAGGAGGCCCGCGCCGTCGAACTGCTGGGCAGTGCGATCGACGGCGGGACCTATACCGGCCCCGCGATCGATGACCGGCTGGCCGGGCTCGCCCCGGCCGTGGCCCAGCGCTTCGAGATGGCGACAGGCTGGATCGCCCTGGCCCGCGACGATCTCGAGACCGCCCGCCGGCACCTCGGCTCGGCCGTCCCGACCGCCGATGTCTCCGGCTCGGCCCGCATTTCGCTTTTCGCCCAAGCATGGCTCGCCCGGACGCTCACGATCCGCGGGGAGTGGGACGACGCCCTGCGGGTGGTCGATACCGCCGCCCGACGAGTCGATGATCTGGAACTGGATCTGCTCGCCCCTGTCATCCACTGGTCCGGCGCCGTCATCCGCTCGATGCGCGGCGACCACCTCGGGGCCGCCGCCCACCTGCGCAGCCTAACCACCAGCAGCGACGCCTACCCCATGCAGATCATCCCGTCTGCGATGGCCCGCATGCAGGTGGCCGCCGCGAGCGGCGACTACACGTCCGTCCGGCTGGCCGCCGAGCCGATCGTCTCGCTGTCCCATGCGATGGACATCGATCAGCCCGGGTTCTGGCCCTGGCACGACCTGTACGCCCACGCCCTCGTGCTGGGCGGCAGGCTGGACGAGGCCGAGGGGCTCATCGGCCCCTCGGAATCCCGGGCCGAGGCCCAGGGGCACCGCTCCACCCTCGCCCGTCTCGGCGCCGTCCGCGCCCGCATCGCCGCGGTACGTGGGGACGTCGACGAGTGCAATCGGATCTTCCGGCGCAGCCTCGAGCACCTCGACGGCCTGGCGATGCCCTACTACTCGGCGCGCATGCACTTCGGCTATGGGCAGACCCTGCGCCGGGCGGGACGACGTCGTGAGGCGCACCTGGCGCTGGGTACCGCCCGCGACATCTACGAGCAGCTCGGCGCCCGCGCATACGTGGAGCGGTGCGACCGCGAACGCCGCGCCGGTGGCGTGGACGTCACCCGCACCGGCGGGAACAGCACGCTGACCCCTCAGGAGCGGGCCGTGGCAACGCTAGTGGCGGACGGCCGCACCAACGCCCAGGCCGCCGAGGAACTGTTCCTGTCCGTCAAGACCGTGCAGTACCACCTGACCCGCATCTACTCGAAGCTCGGCATCAGCGGCCGGACCGAACTCGCGGTCTACGTCTCGCGCAACGCCGAGCCCTTCAGACCCGACCCCCCGGGAGACCAATGAGTAACCGCCCCGACGTCCGCACGCCCGGAACCCCCACCGGTGTGTCCACCGGGGAGAACGACCCGGACGCCCCGCCCGGCCGGCCCTCGCCCCGTCAGGTCCTCACCGATCTCGGCCCCCGCGAGTTCGCCAACGCCCTCATCGCGCTCATCTTCTCCGCGACCGGCCCCGTGGCGGTCATCCTCACCGCAGGCGCCCAGGGCGGACTCTCCCCCGCGCAGCTGTCGTCGTGGATCTTCGGCGTGTTCTTCGCCAACGGACTGCTCACGATCCTCATGAGCTGGGTCTACCGCACCCCGCTCGCGTTCTTCTGGACCATCCCCGGCACCGTGATCGTCGGAAACTCCCTCGGACACCTGGGCTGGTCCGAGGTCCTCGGCGCATACGTGGTGACGGGTCTGCTGATCGTGGCGGTCGGCCTGTCAGGGCTCGCCCGACGGCTCATGGACTGGATCCCCATGCCGATCATCATGGCGATGGTCGCCGGTGTCTTCCTCCAGTTCGGGCTCGGACTGGTCGACGCCGTGTGGACCTCCCTGACTGTGGCCCTGCCGATGGCGATGGCCTTCGTCGTCGTCGGCGCAGTACCTCGGCTCGCCCGGGTCTTCCCCCCGATCCTCGCGGCGATGGTCGCCGGGATCATCGCCGTGGTCCTGACCGGCGGCCTGTCCCGCGGGGTACTCGACGGAGGCCTCGTGGCAGCCCCCGTGTTCCAGGCACCCGAGTTCACCCTCCGCGCGATCACCGAACTGGTGGTCCCGCTCGCCATCACCGTGCTGGTGGTGCAGAACGGCCAGGGCATCGCCGTCCTGCGCGGCCGCGGCCATCACCCGCCGGTGTCCGCGTGTGCCACCGCCTCCGGCGTGTGGTCGCTTCTGGTCGCCTCCATCGGCGCCGTCTCCACATGCCTGACCGGCCCGACCAACGCGTTGCTCGTGTCCTCCGGCGAGCGCGAGCGCCACTACGCGGCCGCGATCGCGAACGGCGCGCTGGCGCTGGTCGTGGGCATCCTCTCGCCGGCGTTCGTCGGGCTCATCCTGGGCACCCCCGCCGCGTTCATCGCGGCCCTCGGCGGGCTGGCGATGCTCGCCCCACTCCAGGGGGCGTTCGTCACCGCGTTCCGGACCGACCGCGCACTCGGCCCCCTCATCTGCTTCCTGGTGACTGTCGCCGACGTCTCGCTGATGGGCATCTCGGCGCCGTTCTGGGGCATCGTCCTGGGCATGCTCGTGACCGCACTGCTCGAACGCCGTTCGATGTCCTGACGGCCTGCCGCGGGACGGGCTGTTCGGGGATGTCGGCCGTCTACGCTCCCCGGGGGACAACCCGGAAATGACCCGGGCCGCCCCGCGATGCGGGACGGCCTGGGTCGCTGGTGTGTGACGCGCAGCTGACTACGCGGACCTCTCGCGCGGCTCCTCGTCGGAGACCGGCACGATGGTGGGCAGGACATTGTCTCGGACCGTCTCGCCACTGACCACGACGCGGGCCACATCGTCGCGACCGGGAATGTCGTACATCACCGGGAGGAGGACCTCCTCCATGATCGCGCGCAGGCCGCGGGCACCGGTGCCGCGCAGGATCGCCTGATCGGCCACGGCCTCGAGTGCGTCCTGGGTGAACTCGAGCTCCACGCCGTCCATCTCGAACAGCCGGGCGTACTGCTTGACCAGCGCGTTCTTGGGCTCGGCGAGGATGTTGACGAGCGCCTCGCGGTCCAGGCTCGTGACGGTGGCGACCACCGGCAACCGGCCGATGAACTCCGGGATTAGACCGAACTTGACCAGGTCCTCCGGCATGACCTCGGAGAAGTTGGCCGTGGTGTCGAGCTCGTTCTTGCTCGCGACCTCGGCTCCGAAACCCAGACCCTTGCGGCCCACACGGTCGCCGACGATCTTCTCCAGCCCCTGGAACGCACCGGCCACGATGAACAACACGTTGGACGTGTCGATCTGGATGAACTCCTGGTGCGGGTGCTTGCGACCGCCCTGCGGCGGCACCGAGGCCTGCGTGCCCTCGAGGATCTTCAGCAGCGCCTGCTGGACGCCCTCACCGGAGACGTCACGGGTGATCGACGGGTTCTCGGCCTTGCGGGCGATCTTGTCGACCTCGTCGATGTAGATGATGCCCATCTCGGCGCGCTTGGTGTCGTAATCCGCGGCCTGGATGAGCTTGAGCAGGATGTTCTCGACATCCTCGCCCACGTAGCCGGCCTCCGTCAGCGCGGTGGCGTCGGCGATCGCGAACGGAACGTTGAGCATCTTGGCCAGCGTCTGCGCGAGGTACGTCTTGCCACAGCCCGTGGGGCCCAGCATCAGGATGTTGGACTTGGCCAACTCGACGCTGTCCCCGCGGCCGAGGGTCGCCCCCACGCGGATGCGCTTGTAATGGTTGTAGACAGCCACGGCCAGGTTCCGCTTCGCGGCATCCTGTCCCACCACGTACTCGTCGAGGAACGAGTGGATCTCCGCCGGCTTGGGCAACTCCTCCAAGCCGGACTCCTGCGCGTCCTCGACCTCGGATTCGATGATCTCGTTGCACAGCTCGATGCACTCGTCGCAGATGTAGACCCCGGGACCGGCGATCAGCTTCTTGACCTGCTTCTGACTCTTCCCACAGAAGGAGCACTTCAACAGGTCGCCGCTCTCACCCACACGTGCCATGAGTTCTACGTCCTCGCAATCCAGGGGCGCCGATGCACGCCCCCACGTCGACGGTACGCGCAGCAGACCGAAAAGCCGACCCCTGCGCGGTCAGTTCATTGCACCCGACGGCGCGCCGCTACCCGTAGCGGCGCGCCGCCACCGCCTCAGTTGGTCGCCGACAGCTTGCGGTAGTCGAAGACGGTGTCGATGATCCCGTACTCCTTGGCCTCCTCGGCGGTGAGGATCTTGTCGCGATCGGTGTCCTTGCGGACCTGATCTGCATCACGACCGGTGTGGCGGGCCAGCGTGGTCTCCATGAGACGACGCATGCGCTCGATCTCGGCGGCCTGGATCTCGAGGTCCGAGACCTGGCCCTGCATGCCGCCGGTGGCGGGCTGGTGGATCAGGATGCGCGCGTTCGGCAGGGCGGCGCGCTTGCCCGGCGTGCCGGCGGCGAGCAGGACGGCGGCGGCGGAGGCCGCCTGGCCCAGGCAGACCGTCACGACGTCCGGGCGGACGTACTGCATCGTGTCGTAGATCGCCATCAGCGAGGTGAACGAGCCACCCGGCGAGTTGATGTACATCGTGATGTCACGGTCCGGGTCCTGGCCCTCCAGGACCAGCAGCTGGGCCATGATGTCGTTCGCCGAGGCGTCGTCGACCTGGGTGCCCAGGAAGATGATGCGCTCCTCGAAGAGCTTGTTGTACGGGTTGGACTCCTTGACGCCGTAGCTGGAGTGCTCGACGAAGGACGGAAGGATGTACCGGGAGGACGGCATTGAGGTCATCTGGGACTCCGTGGTCGTGGTCTGGAATGGGCGGACGGCGGGAACGGTCCCGCGGGGAGCGGGATCGATCACGACGGGGAGGTTCCGCCGGACTGCGACGCACGCGCGATAACGTGGTCGACGAAGCCGTACTCCTTGGCCTCCCGCGCGGTGAACCACCGGTCGCGATCGGAGTCCTCGGTGACCTGCTCGAAGGTCTGGCCCGTGTGCTGCGCGATGAGCTCGGCCATCTCCCGCTTGGTGGCGGCGAACTGCTCGGCCTGGATCGCGATGTCGGCCGCGGAGCCACCGACACCGGCGGAGGGCTGGTGCATCATGATCTTGGCGTGCGGCAGGGCGTAGCGCTTGCCCTTTGCCCCGGCGGCCAGCAGGAACTGGCCCATCGAGGCGGCCAGCCCCATGCCGTACGTGGCGACGTCACACTCGACGAACTGCATCGTGTCGTAGATCGCCATGCCGGCCGTGACCGAGCCTCCCGGCGAGTTGATGTACATCGCGATGTCGCGGGTGGGGTCCTCGGCGGCCAGCAGGAGGATCTGCGCGCACAGCCGGTTGGCGATGTCGTCATCCACCTGGGAGCCGAGGAAGATGATCCGCTCCTGCAGGAGGCGCTCGTACACCGAGTCGCCGAGGGTGAGCCCGTGCGAACCCGGGGAGTTGAGGGCGGGCTGCGTCGAACTGGGCGTAGCCGCTGAACCGTTCTGTGCCACGGGGAACCTACCTTCGCTCATCGTCTTCGCCGCTACCGCGGCGCCCGGCCGGCCGGTGGCCGGGAAACCGTTACGTCAAACACTAACCAACTACACCGACGGAACCGTCCCGCCGGGGCGGGTGTTCGCTCTCAGCGTCGACCCGACCCGGCTGCCCTCCCCCGAGGACCCGACCAAATAGCCGACGGCCGACCACCGTCTCGCGGTGGCCGGCCGTCGGCACGGGACGGGCCCCGATCACTCGGGCCCGTCTGGCGGAGGTCAGTCCTCGGAGGTCTGCTCGTCGGTCGCCTCGGTCGACTCGGCCTCGGCGTCCTCGCCGGTGCCGAAGAACTCGCTGGTGTCGACGGCGTTGCCCTCGGTGTCCTTGACCGTGACCTTCTCGATCACATCGGCCAGGGCCTTGGAACGACGCACGTCGGCGAACAGCGAGCCGAGCTGGCCGGCCTGCTGGATCTGCTGGACGAACTGGTTCGGGTCCATGCCGTAGCGCTGCGCCTGGAACAGGATGTGCTGGGTGAGCTCCTCCTGCGAGACCTCGGTCGAGGCCTCCTCGGCCACCGCGTCCAGCAGGAGCTGGCTGCGGATCGCGCGGGCGGCACCCTCACGGGTCTCGGACTCGAAGGTCTCGCGGTCGGTGCCCTCGGCGGCCAGGGCCTGGTCGAGGATCGCGGTGTCGCCACCGAACTGGTCGACCAGCTGGTGCATCTGGGCGTGGGCCTCGGCGTCGACGACGGCCTCGGGGGTCGGGACCTCGGTGGCCTCGATCAGGGCGTCGAGCACCTTGTCGCGGATCTCCCCGGCCAGGCCGGCCTTTGCCTGCTGGGCGACCTTCTCCACCAGGTCGGCGCGCAGCTCCTCGAGGGTGTCGAACTCGCTCGCCATCTGGGCGAACTCGTCGTCGGCCTCGGGCAGCTCGCGCTCCTTGACGGACTGCACGGTGACGGTGATGAGCGCCTCCTTGCCGGCGAACTCACCGGCGACGAGCGAGGAGGGGAACTCCTTGGACTCGCCGGCCTTGAGGCCCTTCGCGGCGTCGTCGAGTCCCTCGACGAGCGTGCCGGAACCGAGCTCGTAGGACAGCCCCTCGGTGGAGGCCTCCTCGACGGCCTCGCCGTCGACGGTTGCGGCCAGGTCGACCGACAGGAAGTCACCCTCCTCGGCGCCACGCTCGACACCCTTGAGGGTGCCGAACCGGGCGCGCAGGTTGTCCAGCTCGGTGTCGACCGCGCTGTCGTCGGCCACGAGCGCCTCGACGGTGACCTCGAGCTCCTCGTACTTCGGCAGGGTGATCTCCGGGCGGACGTCGACCTCGGCCGTGAACTCCACGACGTCGTTGTCCTCCAGCTTGGTGACCTCGATCTCCGGCTGCGCCAGGACCTTGAGGTCGTGCTCCTCGATGGCCGCCGAGTAGCGGGCGGGGATCATGTCGTTGATGACCTGCTCGAGGACGGCCGGGCGGCCGATCCGCGACTCCAGGAGCTTGGCCGGGGCCTTGCCCTTACGGAAACCGGGGATGTTGACCTGACCTGCGAGCGCCTTGTACGCCTTGTCGAAGTCCGGCTCGAGCTCCGCGAACGGCACCTCGACGGTGACCTTGACCCGGGTCGGGTTCAGCTGCTCGACAGTGCTCTTCACGGTGATGTTCTCCTAGAAAGTCTTCGGGGATTCGTACGTCGTTCTCCGCTGGTCGGGATGACAGGATTCGAACCTGCGACCCTCCGCTCCCAAAGCGGATGCGCTACCAAGCTGCGCCACATCCCGGTGAGTCGCGCGGCCGGCCACCCCACGTCGCGCGCGGGAAACCTGCCGGGCCGTTAAACCAACTCTCCCAGTGTACGACAGGCCCGACGTGGCGCCGATTCCGAGTTCGCGGCCCGGGAGTTGGGGGCTTCGCGACCGTCCGGTAGTGTTGGCGGAGCACGCGCGGGACCGGGGATGAAACACCAGGTCACGCCGCCGATGCGGGTGTAGCTTAATGGTAAAGCCTCTGCCTTCCAAGCAGAATACGCGGGTTCGATTCCCGTCACCCGCTCCACACGATGCCCCGCCCGGTCGATCGCCGACCGCGCGGGGCATCCGTCATCTGGACGCGCTCCCCCGCCCCGCCTGACAGGTGGGACACCAGAACAGCGTGCGGGCCTCCATCGTCTGCAGCGCGATCTCTGTCCCGCAGACCCGGCACTCCCAGCCGTCGCGCTGATAGACGTAGTTCCGCGGCCGGTCGGTTCCGCGCCGCGGCAGGTCCCCGTGGTCGTGTTCGTCACGGATCGTGTGGATCGCGCCGGTGTCGACGCCCACCGCCATGAGGGCCACGAGGTCGTCCCACATCGCACGGAACTCGGCCTCGCGCATCGCGGTGCCCGGCCGGAACGGGTCGATGCCCGCACGGAACAACACTTCAGCGCGGTAGACGTTGCCGACACCGGCCAGGACTTTCTGGTCCATCAGCAGCGCGCCGATCGGGCGGGAGCTGCGGCGGATCCGCGCCCACGCCCGCTCCGGGTCGGCGTCGGGGTCGAGCGGGTCGGGGCCCAGCCGGTCGCGGACGTCGGCGACGCCGTCGTCGTCGACCACCTCACACCTCGTGGGGCCCCGCAGGTCCACGACGTGGGCCGGGCCGCCCCTAGCTGCCTCCCCCGACCCACCGACGCGCATCCGCACCTGCCCGACAGGCGCGGGCGGCTCGGCCCCGTCCTCGACGAGGTGGGTGTCGAAGAAGCCGTAGAGGCCCAGGTGGATGTGTACCGCCAGGCCACCCTCGTAGTGGTGGAAGAGGTGCTTGCCCGTCGCCGTGGCGTGGTCGAAGTACCGTCCGTCGACGACGACATGGTCGACGAACCGCCCTTGTGGGCTGGACACACGGACGGGCCCGCCTGCGAAGTACCGGGTGTGCAGGCGGGCCAGTCGGTGGAGGGTATGCCCCTCGGGCACGGTGTATCGGGTTCCGGTTCTCTGTCTCCGTGCCTCAGGCTCCGGGCGCGGACGGGACCTCGGGAGCGACCCCGGTGCGCTCGTACTCGGCGAGGATATCGATGCGGCGCTGGTGGCGCTCGACCCCGGACCACTCCTGGTCGAGGAACGCATCGACGATCGCGAGCGCCTCCTCGCGGGAGTGCATGCGGCCACCGAGGCCGATCAGCTGCGCGTTGTTGTGCTCGCGGGCCAGTCGAGCGGTCTCGACGCTCCAGGCCAGAGCGCAGCGGGCGCCGGGCACCTTGTTCGCGGCGATCTGCTCACCGTTGCCGGAGCCGCCCAGCACGATGCCGAGACTGCCGGGGTCGGCGACGACCTTGGCGGCGGCGTCGATGCAGAAGGCCGGGTAATCATCCTCGGCGTCGTAGATGTGGGCGCCACAGTCGATCACCTCGTGCCCGGAGGCGTTCAGATGCTCGGCGATGGCGTTCTTGGTCTCGAAGCCGGCGTGGTCCGCTCCCAGGTAGATGCGCATGCGGAAGATTCTGCCACGTGCTGCCGTGCCGGGAACGCGCGGTGGAGGCGACGCCCGGTGCACTCAGGGTCGGAGGCCGATAGCCAGTGTCCCCGGCGAGCAGGTCCTCCCCCGAGATCACGCCGGACCCGCTCAGTCGAACCGCGGGTCCTCGGTGCGGCTGCGCTTGAGCTCGAAGAAGTACGGGAAGTCGGCGAGCAGCGCGGCGCCATCGAAGACCCGGCCGGCCTCCTCGCCACGCGGGATGCGCGTGAGCACCGGGCCGAAGAAGGCCGTTCCGTCGACGTGCAGGACCGGGGTACCGACCTCGTCGCCGACCGGGTCCATTCCCCTGTGGTGCGAGGCGCGCAGCTCGTCGTCGTACTCGTCGGTCCCCGCCGCGACGGCGAGGTCGGCGTCCAGGCCGGCCGCCTCGAGCGCCTCGGCGATCACGGCCGGGTCCCCGATCCCCCGGCCCTGGTCGTGGATGCGGGTGCCGAGCTCGGTGTAGAGCGTTCCGAGAACCCCCTGGCCGTGGCGCTTCGCGGCGGCGATCGCCACCCGCACCGGGCCCCAGCCGAGCTTCATCTTCTCCAGGTAGTCCTCGGGCAGGTCGCGTCCATCGTTGAGGACGGACAGGCTCATCACGTTCCAGGTCAGCGTGATGTCGCGGACCTTCTCCACCTCGAGGATCCACCGACTGGTCACCCAGGCGAAGGGGCACAACGGGTCGAACCAGAAGTCGACGGAGACGGGCGCGGACTGCGTGCTGGTGGTCATGACCCCATCTTCCCCGTCCACCCCGGTCGCCGCCACCACCGGTTTCGTTCGGGGGCGAGTGGTAGACCTGATGCCGTAGCCGTCTTCCGAAGGAACCGAGGATCCCCACCATGCGCTCGCTCAACCTCACCCGCGCCGACGCCGCCGCCCGCTCGGAGCTGCTCTCCGTCGAGTCGTACGAGGTGGAGGTCGACCTGACCGACGGGCACGGCGGCCCGGGATCGGACCGGTTCCGTTCGCGCACCGTGGTGCGGTTCTCCTGCAACCGACCGGGTGCCGAGACGTTCGTCGACCTGCGCTCCGCGGTGATCCGGTCGGCGGTACTGAACGGCCGGGAACTGTTCCCGGCCGGGGAGGGGAACAACTACGACGACGAGGTGGGCCTCACGCTCCCGGACCTGCAGGCCTCGAACGAACTCGTCGTCGATGCGGATCTGAAGTACACGACCACCGGTGAGGGTCTGCACCGGATGGTCGACCCGGCCGACGGCGAGGTCTACCTCTACTCGCAGTTCGAGACGGCGGATGCCAAGCGGGTCTTCGCCTGCTTCGACCAGCCGGACCTCAAGGCCCGCTACACGCTGACGGTCACCGCGCCCGAGAACTGGGTCGTCGTGACCAACACCGCGGCCGAGCAGTCGCCGGCCGACGGCGGCGGCGTCGTGCACCACTTCGCGCCCACCGAGGTCATGTCGACCTATCTGGTGGCGCTCATCGCGGGCCCGTACCACGTGGTGGAGGACTCCTACCGCGACGAGCACGGAACCATCCCTCTACGGCTGCTGTGCCGGGCGTCGCTGGCCGAACACCTCGACTCCGAGCGACTGTTCGCGGAGACCAAGGAGGGCTTCGGCTTCTATCACCGCGAGTTCGGACTGCCGTACGCGTTCGGCAAGTACGACCAGATCTTCGTGCCCGAGTTCAACGCCGGCGCCATGGAGAACTCCGGCGCGGTGACGTTCCTCGAGGACTACGTGTTCCGGTCCCGGGTCACCGGCTACCGCTACGAACGCCGCAACGAGACACTGCTGCACGAGATGGCCCACATGTGGTTCGGCAATCTCGTGACCATGCGCTGGTGGGACGACCTGTGGCTCAACGAGTCGTTCGCCACCTTCGCCTCGGTGCTCGCCCAGGTCGACGCCACGCAGTACACGGACGCCTGGACCACCTTCGCCAACGTCGAGAAGTCGTGGGCGTACCGCCAGGACCAGCTGCCGTCCACCCACCCGGTGGCCGCCGACATGACGGACCTGGAGACGGTCGAGGCCAACTTCGACGGCATCACCTACGCCAAGGGCGCCTCGGTACTCAAGCAACTGGTGGCGTACGTGGGTCGCGAGCCGTTCCTCACCGGCCTCCGCACGTACTTCACCGAACACGCCTTCGGTAACGCCCAGTTCGACGACCTCCTGTCGGCGCTCGAGAAGTCCTCCGGTCGCGACCTCTCCGGCTGGGCCGACCAGTGGCTGCGCACGACCGGCATCAACCCGATCTCGGTGGAGGTCGCCCACTCCGGCAGCGCCATCACCGAGCTCGCCGTGCTCCAGAGCCCGGCCGCCCCCGGCGCCGGGGAGCTGCGCACACACCGGCTGGGCGTCGGCCTCTACAGCCGTAACGACTCCGGCGAGTTGGTTCGTACCGCCCGCGCCGAGCTGGATATCCACGACGAGCGCACGGTCGTGGGCGACCTCGCCGGCCAGCCCGTCCCCGACCTGATCCTGCCCAACGACGACGACCTCACGTACTGCTCCGTCCGCCTCGACGATCGCTCGGTGGCCACCGTCCTCGACTCGCTGGAGGACATCTCCGATTCCCTGGCCCGCACGCTGTGCTGGTCGGCGCTGTGGGAGATGACCCGGGAGGCACGACTGCCGGCGCGCAGGTTCGTCGAGGTGGTCTCTCGTGCCGCGCCGCGCGAACCTCACATCGGCGTGGTGCAGCGGGTGCTCACGCAGGCGCAGACCGCACTGGCCCGCTACGCCGACCCCGACTGGGCCGCGGCCACCGGCTGGAAGACCTTCTCCCGCGCGATGCTCGAGGCCGCCCGGGCCGCCGAGCCGGGGTCAGACCATCAGCTCGCGTTCCTCACCGCACTGTGCGCCTGTCCCATCGGGGCCGACCAGTGCCGGGCTCTGGAGACACTCCTCGACGCCGGTGCCGACGAGGCGGGACTGCCCGGTCTCGTCGTGGACACGGACCTGCGGTGGACCGCGCTCACCGCGCTGGTGGCCGCGGGAGCAGAGGACTCCGAGCGGATCGATGCCGAACTCGCGGCCGATGACACCGCAGGTGGCGCCCGACGGGCCGCCACGGCGCGCGCCGCCCGGCCCACCGTCGGGGCCAAGGAGGAGGCCGAGCAGCTGCTGCTGGCGACCGGCGCCGACGCCCCGAGTAATGCGATCGTGCGCGCGACGCTGCTCGGCATCGACCTGCCCGGGCACGAGCACCTGCTGTCCGGGCTGTGCGAGCGCTATCTCGAGGACGTGACCACACTGTGGGCCGCACGCCCGGGCGATCTCGCGCAGACCGTCGCCGAGGGGATCTTCCCGTCGTGGGCCGTGGACACCCAGACCGTCGCACGGTTCGAGTCGGTGATCGCCGATGCGACGAAGCCGGCCGCGTTACGCCGCATCATCGCCGAGCAGTCCGCCGACATGACCCGGGCCCTGGCAGCGCGCACGGTCGACACCGCCGAGTCCGACTGACCCGGCCCCGGGGCCGTCGGACGCCGCGGGGATCAGGCGGCGTCGAGGTAGAGGTAGTCCTCCCAGTGGGGGCCGATCTCCCGCAACTGGGACACCAGCCGCCAGGTACGACCGCGAGGTGCGACCAGCGGCGCCCGCAGTTCCCAGCCGAGTTCCGAGAGCAGTTTGTCGGCCTTGCGGTGGTTGCACGGCGCACACGAGGCCACGCAGTTCTCCCAGCCGTGTGCCCCGCCCCGACTACGCGGGATCACATGGTCGATCGTGGTGGCGCGGGCGTTGCAGTACCCGCAGCGGTGTGAGTCCCGGTGCATGAGCGCCGCGCGCGTCATGGGGATCTGCGCGTGGTACGGGATCCGGACGTACTCGCGAAGCCGGATCACCGAGGGCACCTTCACCGACGTCCCCACGGATCGGACCACGACCTCGGTCGGGTGGTCATGGACCACATCGGCCTTGCCGCCGATCAGCATCACGACCGCGCGACGGGCCGGCAGCGCGGTGAGCGCCTCGTAGCTCGCGTTCAGCAGGAGGACACGAGGGGCCGCCGCGAGCGTGACCGGCCGGGCGCGCGCGGAGGGTTCGGAGCGGGCATCGGGCACGGGTTCGAGCCGGCCGGGGCGTCGTGACACCCGTTGTCGGTACTCCGAGTTCTCGCGCACTGCAGTGCCCATGTGTGGTCTCCGCTCGTCTCTTCGAGCCCAGTGCACCATGGTCGACCGGGCCCGCGATGAACCTCGCCTGCAACGATGATGCACCTTCGGTGAACTCTTCGTACGACTTATGCGTCGGAGATCCGGAGGAGCCCGCCCCCGGACGCCCCACACCCGTGACGGACGTCCGGCCCCCGTTCCGCTCCCGATCTGGACAATGGAGCCCATGAGCAGCAGCACGTTCTATGACGAGGTCGGCGGCGCGGAGACCTTCCGCAAGTTAGTCCACGAGTTCTACCGGGGCGTGGGAGAAGATCCGGAGTTCCGGGCGATGTACCCGGAGGAGGATCTCGGACCCGCCGAGGACCGACTTCGGATGTTCCTCGAGCAGTACTGGGGCGGGCCCACCACCTACTCCGAGCAGCGCGGGCACCCGCGGCTACGGATGCGGCACCACCCCTACGTGATCGACCGGACCGCGCACGACACCTGGCTGAAGCACATGATGGCCGCGGTCGACACCATCGACAGCGAGACACTGGATGACGAGCACCGCGCGGCGCTGGTCGACTACCTCACGCGGGCCGCCGCAATGCTGGTCAACAGCCCCGACATCGCATGAATCCCGGGCCCCACGCGCCGCGCCCGTGGGAGGAGATGGTTCTCTACCAGATCTACCCACGGTCATTCGCCGACTCGGATGGCGACGGTGTCGGTGACCTGCAGGGCGTCATCGACCGCATCGGCCACCTCGAGTCCCTGGGCGTGGACGGCGTGTGGTTCTCGCCGATCATGCGCTCCCCCGGCGTCGACCACGGCTACGACGTCTCCGATCCCCGTGACGTCGACCCGTTGTTCGGCGACGTCGACACGCTGGGCCGCCTCGTCGATGCCCTGCACTCCAGGCGGATGGTCCTCATCATGGACCTGGTGCCGAACCACACCAGCTCCGAGCACCCCTGGTTCATCGAGGCGCTCGCCGCCGGACCGGGTAGCCCCGAGCGATCCCGCTACATCTTCCGCGACGGCCGAGGAGAGGACGGCACGCAACCGCCCAACAACTGGCCGTCAGTCTTCGGGGGGCCGGCCTGGACCCGCGTGACCGATCAGGATGGCACGCCCGGGCAGTGGTACCTCCACCTGTTCGCCCCGCAGCAGCCGGATCTGGACTGGTCGAACCCGGAGGTCGCCGACGACCTCGAGCGCACTCTGCGGTTCTGGCTGGATCTGGGGGTGGACGGGTTCCGGATCGATGTGGCCCACGGACTCGCCAAACCGGCGGAACTCGCGGACCTGCCCGACGATCTGGAGATCGCCCAGCTCGTCGTCGACGCCCGTGACGCCCGCTGGGACCGCCCCGGCGTCCACGACGTGCACCGCCACATCCGTCGCGTCCTCGACGAGTACCCCGGCACCGCCGCGTTCGGCGAGGTGTGGGTCGGCCCAGTCGAGAGGTTCGCCCGCTACCTCCGGTCCGACGAACTGCACTTCGCCTTCCACTTCGCCCTCACCGACGCGCCGTTCGAGGCCGATGCCATCCGCACGGCTATCGACTCCGGCCTCGAGGCCGCGCGTGCTTCCGGGGCGGCCCCGACGTGGGCACTGTCCAACCACGATGTCGTGCGCGAGGTGACCCGCTACGGCAACGGCGACGTGGGGCTCTCCCGGGCCCGCGCGATGCTGTTGGTCACGCTGGCACTGCCCGGCATCGCGTTCGTCTACAACGGTGCCGAACTCGGGTTGCCCAGCGACTTCTCGATCCCGCACGACCGCCTCACCGACCCGACCTGGGAACGCACCGGCCACGCCGAGCTGGGACGCGATCACTGCCGCGTGCCGCTGCCCTGGGCCGGGCTGCGTCCGCCCTACGGTTTCTCCGCCGCCGACGAGACGTGGCTGCCGATGCCCGAGACCTGGGCGGGTCTCACCGTCGCGGCCCAGGACTCCGACCCCGACTCGACGCTGGCGCTGTACCGGAAGGCCATCCGGATCCGCCACTCCTGGCCCGCCCCGACCACACCCGATGTGCACTGGACCAGGAAACTTGACGGGTGTCTGGAATTCCGGCGCGAAGACGGCCCGGTCGTGTGCATGATCAACACATCCCGTCGATCGGTGCCACTTCCGACCGGCGATGTGGTCCTGTCCTCGGGACCGCTCGACGGGGACCACCTGCCACCGGACACCGCCGTGTGGCTCCGGAACTGAGACGAAGAAGGAATCGAGAGATGCGACTTTCGGGCAAGACCGCCATCGTGACCGGCGGGGCCGGCGGGATCGGCCGCGGCATCACCCGCGCGTTCGTCAAGGAGGGCGCCTCCGTCCTCGCCGTGGACATCAACGACGAAGCCGGCGCGGCGCTCGTCGACGAGCTCGGCGAGAAGGTCCGCTTCCTGAGTGTCGACATCTCGGTCGAGGCGAACGCCGAGAAGATCGTCGCCGCCGCGGTCGAGGAGTTCGGCGGGGTCGACATCCTGGTCAACAACGCGCACGCCTCTCAGCAGGCCCCGCTGTTGGAGACGACCCAGGACATGCTCGACCTGTCGTTCAACACCGGTTTCTACCCCACGTTCTGGTTGATGAAGGCCGCGCACGCCCAGCTGGCGGAGCGCGGTGGGTCGGTGATCAACTTCGCTTCCGGCGCCGGGATCAACGGCCATCCCACCCAGGGCTCGTACGCGGCGGCCAAGGAGGCGATCCGTGCCATCAGCCGCGTCGCGGCGAACGAGTGGGCCCGGGACGGGATCAACGTCAACGTGATCTCGCCGCTGGCGCTCACCGAAGGCGTGGAGAGCTACATCGAGGCCAACCCGGGAATCGAGAAGAAGCTCCTCGCCGGCACCCCCATGCGCCGGTTCGGTGACCCGGAGGGCGACATCGGCCGGGTGGCCGTTTTCCTCGCATCCGAGGATGCCTCCTACATGACGGGGCAGACCCTGATGGTGGACGGTGGCAGCGTCATGCTCCGCTGAGCCCGGTCATGATCCTTGGAGGCCGAGCCTCGGCAGGACGACGTCGCGGACCGTGTCCGGATTACGTTCGACCACGATCCAGCGCCTGCCGAGGTCCCGGGCGGCGACCGCGGTCGTGCCCGACCCGGCGAACAGGTCCACCACCAGATCATCGGGCCTGGTCGACAGTTCGATAATGCGTCGCATCAGCGCCTCGGGCTTGGGGGTGCGGAAGCCGTCGACGCCGGCCGCGCGCAACTCGGCGCGGGCGGTGTCCGTCGAACCCACCTCCTGGGACAGCCAGATGGTCTTGAGCTTCTTGATCCGACCCACCTCGTGCCGGTCCCGCTGATAGATGTCGATGCGTGTGCCCGAGCGGCCTCGCACCGTCCGGCACACCAGCTCGTCCACGCGCTCGACGGCGCGATCCCGGGACCAACGCCACACCGCCGGCGTGAGGTCGCCGAACACCGGCAGGATCTCGACCTTTCCGGGCCCGGGATCCACCGCGACGGCACCGGTCTCCGGATCCCCGTAGAGCGGGTACGTCATGGTGGGGGTCGTCAGCGGGTTGAAGCGCTTGTTGGTGTTTCGTAGCGGCAGAAGCCGGAAGTTCACCCCGTCGGAGTCCACGTGCGGAAAGTCCGCCGGGTTGACCGCGGCGGCGATACCCCCGTCCAGTACCACCTTCTCCGGGTTCCGCGCGTACACCATCAGGCGGTCGTGGGAACCGGCGAAGAATCGATCGAGTTGGCGGCCCTTCGGGTTGCTCTCCACCGTGAGGTCGGCGATGAACGCCTCGACGCCGAACACCTCATCGAGCAGGCATCTCACCCGATGCGCCTCCGCGTCGTCGAGGTGCACCCAGATGGTCCCGGTCTCGGCGAGGAGTTCTCGCGCCACGACGAGGCGTTCTTCGATGTAGGCGAGCCACTCGTGCCGGGGCA
Organism: Dietzia sp. NPDC055340; assembly: GCF_053645335.1. Classification (NCBI taxonomy): domain Bacteria; kingdom Bacillati; phylum Actinomycetota; class Actinomycetes; order Mycobacteriales; family Dietziaceae; genus Dietzia; species Dietzia sp. NPDC055340. The sequence continues at coordinate 27,786 of NZ_JBSHML010000012.1, forward strand.
TGTTGTCGTCATAACCGTTGAAGCTGCCGCCGCGGTTATAGGGCGGGTCGAGATACGCCAGCTGGGTGGTGCCCACCGGCCCCAGCCCGAGCTCCTGTAGGTCACCGGCGGCCTCGGCGAGCCGAGCACCGTCGCCTACGAGCACGGCCCCCCGAGCCGGTGCAGCGGATCGTTCGGCAGAACGGCCCGTCGGGCCGCCTACCTGCGCCGGGAGGGCAGCACAGAGGCGCGGGGCGGGCCCGTGTGCGCCCGGTGGCGACGGCTCGCCCCGGCCCGGCCAGGCGACCGAGAACCCCTGCGGAGTCATCTCAGTGGTTCGAGAGTGAGTGAGTCGGTGCGGCGGTACACCGTGCCGTAGCGCGCGTCGATGCGCAGCCACGCCCCACGCTCGCTGACCCTGACCGGCTCGCCCTCCGGGGCGCGGCCACCCCGCTCGGGGACGAAGCCACACATGACCAGGGAGAACACGGTTCGCATATCGATGCCCAGAGGACTACTGCCGTCCGAGCGAACCGTGAGCGCCTCCTGGTCGAGCAGTGACGGCGGCAACCCGGCGGGTCCGGCGTTCTCCTGCGCCACGGTGCGGCCGGATTCGGTGAGGTCCAGCAGCACCTGGGCGGGGACGTCCTCGACCAACTGGAACCCGTCCGTCGGAGGCAGCAGCCCCTGCCACGCGGACAGCAGCGGCAAACCGGGGTCGACCCGGCCTTCGCTGTCCCCACGGGGCAGGAGATCCAGCTCGGTGAGAAGGTGGTCCGCGCCGCACACCACGTCACCACCGGGGCAGTCCCCAGCGAGTACACGCACGACCAGCGGCCCGAACGGGGTGCGCGCCCACACCCGCATCCGTCCGTCACCGGCCGTGGTGAGCCGGACGACCGCCGCCTCGTCCAGCCTGAGCACCCGGCGCAGCAGGGTACGCAGGTCGTCGCGGTCGGCGGGCGCGGGAACACGGATCATGCCGTCTCGCGGACCGGCCTCCGTCACGAGGGGTCCTTGTGATGGAACCGCAGTAGGTGTTCGCGCTCGGCCGGGGTGAACCGCCGGGGCCGCTGGGTCTGCAGGTCGAACGCGGCGATCCTCGCCGTGCAGTCCACCGACGGGGGCTCGGAGTCGGGTGTGTGACGTCCGCGCACCTCATGGCGTGCCACGAACAGCGCTCCCCCGACCTTCTCGCACCACATGCGCACGCGGATCGGGCCATCGGCGTGCTTGATCTGCCCGCGGTACTTCACCGCGAGATCGGTCATCACCGCTCCCGCGGCGAGAGTCGACGTGGGGGTGCCCTCCTCGAAGAGCCACGGAATGCGCGCTTCTTCGATGAGCGTGATCATCCGTGCGTGGTTGACATGGTGATAAAGATCCTGGTCCGACCACCGGACGGGCATCGCTGCGGTGTAGACCATGCGGCCGGGCTCGCCCGAGACGCCCAGCGGTCCGCCGGTGTCGAAGACGAGCTGTTCGCTCATCCGGCCGACTCCTTCTCGGTGATCGCGGCCCGCTGCCGGGCCGCTTCGAGCACGTTGCGCACCGTGGCCGGGATCTCGACGGACGACGACGAGGCGACGTCGTAGGCGACCATCACCACGTGCAACGTGCAGCACACGTCGCCCGCGGCATCCAGGATCGTCTGCCGGATCTGGTACGAGGAGGTCCCGACGTGCACGACCTCGATCTCCACGTCAACCGTGGCGGAGTCCCGGAGCACCGGGCGAAGATGGTCGATCTCGGTCCGGCGCACCACCTGGGCGAGGTTGCCCAGGCCGAACGGGCTGAAGCGGCTGCGCGAGAACAGGATCCGCGCCTCCTGCGCGTACTCGATGTACTTGACGTTGTTGACGTGACCGAACTGGTCGAAGTCAGCCCACCGCACCTGCAGGGTGCAGCGGAAGACTCCGTTGTCGGTCGCCTCGTCGCCGGTACTCATACCCGCCCCCTAGCCTGCCCCGAGGAGCGCACGACGCTCCTCGGGGGTGATCTCCATTGTCGTGACCTCGTCAGCGGCCGCGACCACGAGAACCGTGTCTACGATCGCGCACGGCTCGGGCCCCGTGTCCTCCGAGCCGATAGCGGTCCGCATGGTGAACGAGGTCCGTCCCACCCGCAGGACCTGGACGTCCACCCACACCTCCGGGACGCCCATCCCGATGACGCGCCGGAAGTCGATCTCCATCCACCGGGCCAACGCGATCGGCACGCGCGAGCCGGGGACGTCGAATTTCTCGCGGAACCACATGAGCCTGGCGTCCTGCGAGAACTCCTGGAAACGCACGTTGTTCACGTGCATCCCCACAAAATCCGAGATACGCAACGGGATCCGGACCCGGTGCACAGGACCCGACGTCCCGTCCGGGGCGTCGGCCGTGTTCGTTCCGTCCGCGTCGGCCGCGATGGGGGCACTCATCGCGCTCAGTCCCGTGTGAGCTTGCGGTGGGTGACGCGGCTCGGGCGTGCGGCGTCCGCGCCGAGACGCTCGACCTTGTTCTTCTCGTAACCCTCGAAGTTGCCCTCGAACCAGTACCACTGGCCCTCTTCGACGTTGCCCTCCCACGCGAGGATGTGGGTACAGGTGCGGTCCAGGAACCATCGGTCGTGCGAGATCACGACGGCGCAGCCGGGGAAGTCCTCGAGCGCGTTCTCGAGGCTGCCGAGCGTCTCGGTGTCCAGGTCGTTAGTCGGCTCGTCCAGGAGGATCAGGTTGCCGCCGACCTTGAGGGTCAGCGCCAGGTTGAGGCGGTTCCGCTCACCACCGGACAGGACGCCGGACTTCTTCTGCTGGTCCGGGCCCTTGAATCCGAAGGCGCTCACGTACGCGCGCGACGGCATCTCGTTCTGGCCGACCTCGATGAAGTCGTTGCCCTCGGAGACGACCTCCCACACCGACTTCTCCGGGTCGATGTTGGCGCGGTTCTGGTCGACGTAGCTGAGCTTGACCGTGTCGCCGATGCGCACGGTGCCGGCGTCCGGCTCCTCGAGGCCCACGATGGTCTTGAACAGCGTGGTCTTACCGACGCCGTTCGGGCCGATGACGCCGACGATGCCGTTGCGCGGCAACGTGAAGGTCAGGTCCTTGATCAGGACGCGGTCGTCGAAGCCCTTCTTCAGGTCGTTGACCTCGACCACGACGTTGCCCAGGCGCGGCGGCGTGGGGATCTGGATCTCCTCGAAGTCCAGCTTCCTGTGCTTCTCCGCCTCCGCGGCCATCTCCTCGTACTTGGCCAGACGGGCCTTGGACTTGGTCTGCCGGGCCTTGGCGCCGGAGCGAACCCACTCGAGCTCGGCCTTGAGGCGCTTCTGCAGCTTTTGGTCCTTCTTGCCCTGGACCTCCAGACGCTCGGCCTTCTTCTCCAGGTAGGTGGAGTAGTTGCCCTCGTAGGGGTGCAGCTTGCCGCGGTCGACCTCACAGATCCACTGCGCGACGTGGTCGAGGAAGTAGCGGTCGTGTGTGACGGCCATGACGGCGCCCGGGTAGGCGGCCAGGTGCTGCTCCAGCCAGAGCACGGACTCGGCGTCCAGGTGGTTGGTGGGCTCGTCGAGCAGCAGCAGGTCGGGCTTGCTCAGCAGCAACTTGCACAGCGCCACGCGGCGCATCTCGCCACCGGAGAGGTTGGTGACCGGCGAGTCCCCGGGCGGGCAGCGAAGGGCGTCCATGGCCTGCTCGATCTGCGAGTCGACCTCCCAGGCGTCGACGGCGTCCAGGTACTCCTGGAGCTGGCCCATCTCCTCCATGAGCTCGTCGGTGTAGTTGGTCGCCATCTCCTCGGCGACCTCGTTGTACCGGCGCAGCTTGACCATCGTCTCGCCGAGCCCGTCCTCGACGTTCTCCTTGACGGTCTTGGACTCGTCGAGAACCGGCTCCTGCATGAGGATGCCGACGGTGGCCTCCGGGTCGAGGAACGCCTCGCCGTTGGACGGCTGGTCGAGCCCCGCCATGATCTTGAGGATGGAGGACTTACCGGCGCCGTTCGGCCCCACGACGCCGATCTTCGCACCGGGATAGAAGGCCATCGTGACGTCGTCGAGGATCACCTTGTCCCCGTGCGCCTTGCGGACCTTCTTCATGGTGTAAATAAACTCGGCCATTCTACCCTCTCACCTGCGAAAACAGTTCTCATCGCCGCGGGTGGGCCGCGGGCACGACCCCCATATTACGTGGCTGCCCGCGGCCCGGCTCGCACAGCGGAGTCAGGCGGGTGTGGCCGCTGCCATCTCGTCCATCTCGGACCGCTCCTCCGAGAGGTCCGGGGCGGCAGCGTCCAGCCCGCGCAGACCCAGCGCGTCCGTGTCTCCGGACGACTCTCCGTCCGCGTCGTCGCCCGACACCGATCCGAGCGACATCGCATCCGCCCCGGTTTCGCCATCCTCCTGAGGACCGCCGGGCCCGGGCTCGACCGGACCGAACCGGAATCGTCGGGCCGAGACGTCCATGCGCGACATGTCCGGCCCGATCGCGCTGACCCGCATCTCCAGGTCCCGCTGCACACGCCCCTCGCGCTCGTACTCGTTGGTCAGCAGCCGCCCGTGGACGAGCACCGCGTCCCCCTTGAACAGCCGCCCCGCGGTGCGTTGCGCGAGCTTGCCCCAGCAGTTCGCGGAGAAGTACAGCGTGCCGCCGGTCTTCCACTCCCCCGAGCTACGGTCCTGGTAGCGGGTGTTGCTGGCGACGCGGAATGTGAACACCTCGTCGTCGCCCACGCGCCGGGTGACGGGATCGGTGATGATGGTGCCGCGGACGGTCGTCTGGGTCTCGTTCATGGGGACTCTCCTGTGTCGTCGGGACCGACCGGGCGCCGGCCACCTGACCGCAACAGTGCACGACGTCGTCGTCGTCACCCCTTGCCCTCACCGCTCGTGGTGACGTCCCTGTGGACAGGGACGACGGGTGTGGAAGAACGGACCCCGACGACGACGAAGTGCGCGTCCTCAGTGCCGGCGGTCCGCCTTGGCCATCTGCGCGAGCATCTCGTTATAGGCCTTGAGCTCGGCGTCATCGTCGCGCTCGGCCTGTCGCTCCGAGCGCCGCGCCTCGCGCATATCGCTCTGGTACCACTGCCAGGCGAGCGCGATCATGACGATGAACAGGGGTATCTCCCCCATCGCCCAGGCCACGCCGCCGCCGACCCGTTGACTCTGCAGAAGGTCGGGGATCCAGGGCAGCCCGATGCCGGAGTACCAGCCCTCTCCCAGGACCGTGGGGTAATTCATGAGCAGGATGCCGAAGAAGGCGTGGAACGGCAGCGAGGACAGCAGGACCATCATCATGTACATCGACGTGAACTGCCGCGGCGCCGCGTCGACCCCGATGATCACCCAGTAGAACAGGTAGCCACTGATCAGGAAGTGCACGTTCATGAACATGTGGCCCAGATGCTCGGAGGCCAGCGTCTCGTAGAACCCGCCGAAGTAGATGAGGTAGAAGCCGGCCACGAACTGGATCGACGCCACGATCGGGTGGGTGAGGAAGCGCGAGATGGGGTTGTTGATGAACTCGACGATCCACTCGCGCGGCCCCGGCGGATTGCCGCGACCGGCCGCCGGGAGCGCACGAAGCGCCAGGGTCAGCGGACCACCGAGGGCGAGCAGGACCGGCACCAACATCGAGATGAGCATGTGGCCCACCATGTGGCTGGCGAAGTCGGCCATCATGAACATCCCCAGGCCGGAGCTGGTGGTGATGAACAACGTCACGCAGCCCGCCACCCAGAAGAACGTCCGGCCCGCGGGCCACGAGTCCCCGCGCCGACGCAGGTGGATCACGCCCCACAGGTACAGGCCGAGTAGCACCACGGACACCAGGCCAAGGACGAGGTCGAAGCGCCAGAGGCCGAAGACCGTCTCGAACGAGAACGGTCCCGGAAGCTCGAAGCCGAGCAGCGCCTCCTGGCGGGTGGGCACGTACAACGGCGCGGGCGGTGGGGTGCGACCCAACGACACCGACAGGCCGATGGTCCCCGCCATCACGGCGGATTCGACCAGGACGATCCGCAGCAGCGTGCCGCGGTCGACCGGCGCATTGGCGTTCGTCGACTCGATCTTGGCGATGATGCGGCGCCGGATCGCGAGCCCGAACAGGGCCAACAGGCACAACAACAGCGCCTTGGCCACCACCAACAGGCCGTAGGTGGAGGAGAACAGGTCGGCCGGGTGCAGGCGGACCATCGCGTTGATCACACCGGTGAACGCCAGGGCGGCGATCGCCACGGTCGCGACCACCGAGTACCGGCGCAGGGCCAACGCCACCCGGGTGCCGCCGCGCATGGTGTGGATGATCACCGCGACGAGACCGCCGACGTAGAACGTGGCGCTGAACAGGTGGATGATCAGCGAGTTGGTGGCGATGTCGTGGGCCGTGCTGCCGGAGGCGTGGCCCGTGGCCGCCACGGGCAGCAGAGACAGCACCGTGACGGCCAGCCAGATCGTCGACCAGCGCCAACTCAACGTGAGTCGCTGGCCGATGGCGGCGACCACGGCGATCACCGCGGCCCAGCGCCACGAGGACGCGACGTCGATCTGATTGATCGCCACCAGCCACTGGTCCGGCGGCAGGGACTGGACGAAGGTCCGACCTGAGACATCGGACAGGGTCAGCGGGATGAGAAGCGCCGCCGCGACCGCCCAGGCGATGTTCGCCCACGACGAGATGTGCTGCATGCGGTAGCCGTCGACGTCGAGCGTCTTGTCCTTCTGCGGCGGAGTGAAGAACGCCGCGAACAACGCGGTGCCCACCGCGACGGACGCGAGCAGCTCACCGATCGCGCGGATCGCCGGCAGCCCGGCGGTGGTCAGCACCCCCGGGTCGGGCACGCCGATCATCTCCAGCGCCACATCGGTGGACATGGCCGACAGCGGAATGACCACCGCCGCGGCGACGGCCGCTAGGAGCAGCACCAGCAGAACCGCACCGCGGGCTCCCAGCCGTCCGAGAATGGCGGGAGTGGACTTCGACGACGTCATGACCTCCATCGTAAGAAGCCCGATGCCTCGACGGCGATTCGCTCCTTCTCGGCGGTCCCCCTGCATCGGCTACCATTCTTCCGGCGACGCCTCCTGCAGGCGCCGCATGCCTCCGTAGCTCAGTGGATAGAGCATCCGGTTTCTACCCGGCTGGTCAGGGGTTCGAATCCTCTCGGGGGCGCGACTGCCGTCGCCATCGCCGTCGCCATCGCGAAGAGCGTTCAGCGCACATCGGTCGAGTGAGGAGTGCGCGGAACCCTCTTGTCGACAGAGCCTGCGGTCAGACCGACGCCTCCCGCAACCGCGCGAGCAGCGGGTCCGCCGCCTCGGCCAGGAACCGGTCCAGCGTCGAGTCACCGATCTGGATCAGCGCGATATCGGTGTACCCCGCCTCCCAGTACGGCCGCACCTTCTCCACGATCGCATCGAGATCCGGCCCGCAGGCCAGCTGGTCCGCAACGTCCTCGGGCCGCACGAACTTCGTCGCCGCGGCGAACCCGGCAGTCGTGGGCAGATCGGCGTTGGCCGCCCACCCGCCAGCGAACCACCGGAATTGGTCGTGCGCTCGCTCGACCGCCGCCTTCTCGGAGTCCGGATCCCAACTGATCGGGATCTGGGCAATCGCCCGTGCGCCGTCCCCGATCTTCGGCCGCTCCTCCATCGCGTTCCATCCCTCGATGTACGCGGCCTCGGGTTCGGTGGCGATGAGGTGATCGGCCAGCGGCGCCAACCGTTCGAGCGCCTTCTCCCCGCCCGCGGCTACCCCGATCGGCACACGCTTCTCGGGCAGGTCCCACAGGCGGGCCGAATCGACGCGGTAGTGCTCGCCCGAGTAGGTGACGAGACCGCCGTCGAACAGTTCGCGGATGATCTCCAACGCCTCGACGGTCATCTCGTGCCGCTCATCCAGCGCAGGCCACCCCTGCCCCACCACATGTTCGTTGAGGTTCTCGCCGGAGCCGATCCCGAGCATGAACCGTCCGTCGGCGAGGATCTGCACGGTCGCGGCCTTCTGCGCCACCACGGCCGGGTGGTACCGCAGAATCGGGCACGTCACGTAGGTGCACAGGTCCACGCGCTCGGTCACGTGCGCGACTGCCCCGAGCACGCTCCAGACGTACGGAGCGTGTCCTTGCGAGGACAGCCACGGGAAGTAGTGGTCGGACGCCACCTCGAAATCGAATCCCGCCTGTTCGGCGGCCGCGGCATAGCGCACGAGCTCCTTTGGGCCGGACTGTTCGGTCATGAGGGTGTAGCCGAAACGTGTCATGTCCCGAGCGTGCGCGCGCCGCCGGTCCCCTGCCACCGGTCGGCACTGATCCAGCTCGGATGCCGCTCGCGGCAACGTCGCCGCCGAACCAGTCCTCCACCGGTTGCCAGCGGCCCCGCACGGAGGCACGGTCGTGACATGTCAGAGTCAGCGCCCACCGGGTCCCGGGGCGCGGGTCGCCGCGCTCTCCTCCTTGATGTCGACGGCACCCTGGTCGACTCCACGTACGTGCACGTGTCGACGTGGCACCGTGCCCTCGACGAGGCGGGCGCAACGGTCCCCCACGTCGAGGTTCATCGTCGGATCGGCAAGGACGGCGGAACCCTGGTCGCGGAGCTGCTCGAGGCGGCGGGGGTCGACGACGACGAGGAACGCGACCGCATAGCGAGCCGGGCCAAGGATCTGCACAGCCGGTATTACGCCGAGGCCGCTGAATCGTTGCGCCTGCTTCCGGGGGCCCGCGATCTCGTGCGCGCGGCCAGTGAGCGCGGATGGATCACTGTGCTCGCCACATCCGCTCCGCCGTCGGAGTTCCGCGAGGCACGCGCACTGCTGGACGTGGACGAGTTCGTGGACGCCGTGACCACGGGCGAGGACGTGGACCAGGCCAAACCGGATCCGACCATCGTGGCGATCGCATTGGAGCGCTCGGGTGTCGACGCCTCAGATGCTGTCATGGTCGGCGACGCCACCTGGGACGCGATCGCCGCCACCAAGCTCGGCATCCGCTCGATCGCGGTGCGCACCGGCGGGATCGGCGACGACGAACTCCGCGCCGCTGGCTTCTCCGACATCGTCGACGACGCCGCCGCTGTCTTCGCCCGCCTCGACGACCTCGACTGACATTCGCTGGCCCTGGCAGCGGCAGGCCAGACGAGGCGGCGCACTGTCAGGCCGACGGCGTCGAGGGGTCCTCGGCCCAGTGCTCCGAGGTCTCGACACTGGTCGGGGTACGTACCGGTAGCAGCAGGAGCAACCCCACCAGCAGCACGAGCGCGATCCCGGCGATACCCGCCCGGTCGGCGCTGAACGCCCAGGTGAACAGCCCGAACAGGGCCGGCGCGAGGAACGAGACCGCGCGCCCGGTGGTGGCGTAGAGCCCGAACATCTGACCGTCACTTTCGGGCGGGACCAGGCGGGCGAGGAACGAGCGCGACGCCGACTGCGCCGGCCCCACGAACAGACACATGAGCAGACCGAAGATCCAGAACATGGCGGTGCCGTCGACGAACAACAGCACGGCCATGGTCACCAGCATCGCCACCAGCGAGCCGACGATCACGGCCTTGGGCCCGACCCGGTCGTCGAGGTAACCGGCCGCCACCGCCCCGAGCGCCGCCACCACGTTCGCCGCCACTCCGAAGATCAGCACGTCTCCAGGCGCCAGCCCGTACACGGTCACCGCGAGGATCGCACCGAAGGTGAACACCCCCGCGAGCCCGTCCCGGAAGATCGCGCTGGCGATGAGGAACTTCACCGTCCGCGGATCGCGCGCCCACAGCGCCTTCAGATCGGCCCAGAGGATGCGATACGACTCGAGGAAGCCGGAGTTGGCGTCGTTGTCGTCGTCGTTCCTCTCCTTCGGCCGGTTCTCGGGCACAGTCAACAGCACCGGCAGCGCGAACACCGCGAACCACACGGCGGCGACCAGGCACACCATCCGCACGTTGAGGCCGCCGTCGACCGGGATACCGAGCAGGCCACGCTCGTCGCCCTCGCCGGAGATGAAACCGAGGAACGCGGCGAGCAGGAGGAAGATGCCGCCGAAGTAGCCCATCGCCCAGCCGAAGCCGGACACCCGACCGACAGTGGCCGGCGTGGACACCTGCCGCAGCATGGCGAAGTATGAGACCTCGGCGAACTCGAAGGTGATGGATCCGACGGCCAGCAGCACCAGTCCCACCCAGAACCACGGATGGGGCGAGCCCGAGTCGACGAGGAACATCAGCGCGGTGAGCGCGATCGTCAGGTACGTCCACAGGGCCAACGACCGGCGCCGACGCCCGCCGCGGTCGGCACGCTGCCCCATCACCGGCGCGGTGAGCGCGATGACCAGGCCCGCCATTGCGATCGCGATCGACAGCCACGTCGCGGCCGAGAACGGCTCCGCCAGGTCCTTTCCGACCGAATCGGTGAGGTAGACCGAGAACACGAAGGTGACGATCACCGCGTTGAACGCGGCCGAACCCCAGTCCCACATCGCCCAGGCGAAGACCTGACCGCGGGTCGCTGCGTGGGGGCGAGTCGACGACGACGAGGCAGCGGCGGAGTGCGCGTTCACCGGCGACGAACCTGCGGGCTTCGATTGATTCACAGGGGCCACGCTATCCGGCGGGACGGGGCTTTGGCGGTACGCTCGGGCACTGCCCCGCACATTCCTGAGAACCGAGGACGCACCATGTCGCTGCCCCTGCCCACCGCGTCGAACCGTGCCGTCGTGACCGGCGCCTCCTCCGGCATCGGCATGGCACTGGCCACCGAACTCGCCCGCCGCGGGCATTCGCTCATCGTGGTGGCGCGGCGCGGCGAGGTGCTCGAGGAGCTCAAGACCCGGCTCGAGACCGAGTTCACCGTGTCCGTCGAGGTGCGCTCCTGCGATCTCGCGGACCCCGCCGCGCGGCAGCCGCTGCTCGACGAGCTGGCCGGGCGCGAGATCTCGATCCTGTGCAACAACGCCGGCATCGCCACCTTCGGGCCCATCGCCTCACTCGACCCGCAGTACGAGAAGCACCAGGTTCAGGTCAACGCCGTGGCCTGCCACGACCTCGTGCTGGCGGTGCTGCCGGGAATGGTCGCGCGGCATTCCGGCGCCATCCTCAACGTCGGCTCGGCCGCGGGTAACATGCCCGTCCCCAACAACGCCACCTACGCGGCCAGCAAGGCGTTCCTCAACACCTTCTCCGAATCGCTGCGCGGCGAACTCAAGGGCTCCGGCGTCAACGTCACGCTGCTGGCGCCCGGCCCGGTGCGCACCGAGGAGATCGCCGAGGAGGACAAGACCTTCGTCGACCGCCTGGTTCCCGACCGTCTCTGGGTGGACACCGCCTACACGGCCCGGGTGTCGCTCGACGCCCTCGCGCGCAACAAGATGCGTGTCGTGCCGGGGCCGCTCGGGCAGGTCATGTCCGTGGCCGGCAACTACACCCCGCGCGGGATCATGGCGCCCGTCGTGGGTCGCTTCTACGCCAAGCTCGGCGAGGGCCAGGCCGAGGCCTGATCGGCCCTGGGGGGCCCGATTCACCTGCCGGCCGACGATCGGCCTGTCCGATTGCGATTGACCTGCGGGGGCGCGCGGGCCGGTCGTCCTCGGACAGGCGAGCTGAGCGGAGACGCGGTCGTCGAGCTGTTGCACGACGAGGGACGTCCGTGGTCGGCGGATATAGTCGAATAATGCCAGAATCGACCTCTTCCCAGCCGTCAAGTCCGTCGTCCGCGTCCACGCCCCACCAGGAGTCCAAGAACGACCGGATCGTCTGGATCGACTGTGAGATGACCGGCCTGGACACCAGCTCCGACGCGCTGGTGGAGATCGCTGCGCTGGTCACCGATTCCGAGCTCAACATCCTGGGCGAGGGCGTGGACATCGTCATCCACGCCCCTGATACCAAGCTCGACGCGATGCTGCCCGTGGTCCGCGATATGCACGCCTCCTCCGGCCTGACCGAGGAGATCCGCGAATCCACCGTGACGCTGGCCGAGGCCGAGAAGGCGGTGCTGGACTACGTGCGCCAGTGGGTGCCCGTGGGCGGCTCCGCTCCCCTGGCCGGCAACTCGATCGCTACCGACCGCGGGTTCATCGCCCGGGACATGCCGGAGCTCAACAGCTACCTCCACTACCGGATGATCGACGTCAGCTCCATCAAGGAACTGTGCAAGCGCTGGTACCCGCGCATCTACTTCGGCCAGCCCGAGAAGGGCATGTCGCACCGCGCGCTGGCGGACATCAAGGAATCGATCCGTGAGTTGCAGTACTACCGCTCGACTGCGTTCGTGTCCCAGCCCGGCCCCACCACCGACGAGGTCAAGCAGGCGGCGGCCGGGCTGTCCCCGGTCGGCTGACGGCCCACCAGCCGATTTCCCGACTCGACCCCCCTCAGGGTAAGGTCGATGACGCTGTCCGCGAGGACGGCGATGGTGGCTGTAGTTCAGCTGGTAGAGCACCAGATTGTGATTCTGGATGTCGCGGGTTCGAGCCCCGTCAGCCACCCCACCCGGGTCAGGTGGGAACTTCAGGCCAAGGGTCCGCCCTTGGAGGAAGTTCCCACCTGACCCTTCTTTTTTCCGCCGACACCCGAGTGCGGGCGCCGGCCTGAAATACGAGATCAGCCGCCCCGAATGAGGCGGCTGATCTCGTCAGTTGATACCAGTGCGGAATTCGATCACACGCTCATGAGCTTGGTGCCCTCCAGTGAGGAGTTCAGGTCATCGTTGAACTTCCTCACCGCCAGGCGCAACACGAGTCCGATGAACAGGAACGGCACAGTGAACAGGAGCAACCAGCCGAGAGCCTTCCAATAATCGGCCTCGTAGATCCCGCCGATGGCCGCGCGAACCGCGTTCGTCGCATGCGACACCGGGACGAACGGACTGATGCTCTGGAACCACTGCGGCAGGACCGACAACGGATACGCTCCACCGCCAGCGGAGATCTGCACGACCAGAAGAAGGACGCCGATCGCCTTGCCCGCCTCACCGAACGTCAACACGAGCGTGTAGGTGATCAGCGAGAAGACGAACGACATCACCCAACCGGCCAGTATCAGCAGGAACGGATGGGCCGGTCGCACCCCGACGAAGCCGATGAGGCCCACGAACAGGATAGTGCTCTGCAGGAACGCGAGCCCACCGAAGATCGCGTAATGCCCGAAGTACTCCTGCCACGGCTTCAGCGGCCTCGCGAGCGACGGTAGCGCGTCACGATCGATCTCAGTGCGGATGAGCACCGCGAGCAGCAGCGCCCCCACCCAGAGTCCGAGCACCGTGTACAACGGCGCCATCTGCGAGCCGAAGTTATCGACCTTGAACACCGGGATCGTCTCGAGGCTCACCGGGGAGGCCAGCTCCGCGGCGAAGGCAGCCGGATTCGAACCGATGATCTTCTGAACCTCGCTCAGATCGCCGGTACTAGCGGCATCGCCGAGTGCGGTCTCGAGCTCGGCGAAGGTCTCCGCGGAGCCGCGGAGGTCGCTCGCGAGCAGACGCACCGCGGTCTCACCGTCCGCCAGTCCGGCACTCAACGAACCCGAGCCGTCGGCCAACGACTGTTCTGCCGCGCGCAGGTCCTGACCGATCCCGGCGAAATTATCCTGCACCGACGCCAGGTCTGCCGCCAGGCTCTCGAGCTTCGGGCGCAGGCTATTCGTGTACTGGTCACGTGCACCGAGGATCGCTGCCTGGGCCGCGTCCACGTCCTGCAGGATCGCATCTCGCGTCGCCCCGCGGTCGACCGTGCCCTGGACAGCGGGCGACGCAGCCGCGTCGAGTCGCTGCTTGAGGGCTTCCTGGCGCGCGATCACTCCATCGACCTGGTCCGCCAGTAGGTTCACCGCGTCCCTGGTCACCGGGTCGAGGCCCGACGTCGCTGCCTGGTCGCGCAACTGACCGCGGAGCTGCGTGTACGCCGCGACCTGTTGATCCACCATTCCTGAGGCCTGCGAGAGACCGGCCCCGGACGGCGCAGTAGCGGCGTTGCCGAAGATCCGATTGATCTCGGCGCGGAGGGTCTCGTAGCTCTCGGCATTCATCGCGAACACCGTGGACAGTCGCTCCGACGCCTGCCTGAGCACGTCTTCTGCCGAACCCACGGCTCCCGCACCCTGGCCGATCGCACCGGCGGTGTCGCGCAGGGCGTCGGATGAGGACGAGGCGAGCGAGCCCGCACTCGACAGGAGTGCCTCACCGGACGAGAGCAATCCCGCGAAGACCTCTGCCGTGTCCGCTCCCGAGTCCATTTGCACCGAGATCCGCCCGACCGCCGACTCGAGACTTGTGATGGTCTCCTGCGCATCGGAGTCCTCGAGATGCGTGGCCAGGGACGACACCAGCGCAAGTCCGACCTCGTCGAGGGTCTGCGTGAAGCTAGTGTTGATCTGGGTCGAGACGTCCGAGGCTGCCTCACCTGTGATCAACGAGTTGAGTGCGTTCTTCTTCTCGTTCACGTAGAGGTCGATCTCCACCGGCGTGGCTCCCGGGGAGAGGAAGGTCATCATCTTCTGGCTGAAGTCCTTCGGCAGCACGATCGCTGCGTAGTACTCCTCTGACTTGGTGCCCTCGATGGCGTCGTCCTCGGAGACGAACTGCCAGTCGATGTCGCTGTTGGCCCGGAGCTGCGACACCACCTGCTCGCCGACGTTCATCCGCATCGGGAACAGACTGCTCTCGAACCCCTCATCCGCACTGGCCACCGCAACCTTGAGGTTGTCCACATTGTCGAACGGCTTCCAGCTGGAGAGCACGTTGAACCACGCGAAAAAGGAGGGGATCAGAATGACGCCGACCAGTACCACCGCGGAGACGACGTTACGAGTGGCCTGCCTGTAGTCATGACGGATCAGAGTAACGATGTTGCTCACGCGTTCTGCCCCTGCTTCTCGATCTGATCGAGCCGGGCACCCGGCCGGATCGCCAGTTCCTCCTGCGCCAACGCCCGCTTCAGCGCGTCGTCGGGAAGGTTGCTGACCTCTGTGCCGTAGAGGACGCTCTGATTGATGTACTCGACCGCCACGATCGTGGCCATCACCAGCAGGCAGAGCAGACCCCACAGACCGAGGACGGTGGCCTTCGCGTCCGGGAAGCTGGCCCCGATCACGAAGAGCACCACGGTTCCGATCACTCCGACGATCAGCGCGCCGCGCTGCACGACCTTGTGATTCATATCCAACCAGCGTCGGCGTCGGGCGTTTTCCGCCCGGAACCGCTCCCGGTCGGTCAGGGCACGCACCAGCTGTGTGAGGCGGCGCCGCGAACCCAGAATCTGCACATCCTCGCTGAGGAACAGGCCGGTGTCGGCCAACTTGCTGTTGAAGAGGCGGGCGAAGTTACCGAGACGTCGACGTAGGAAGATGCCGAGGGCGAATGCCAGCGCGGCGAAGAGAGCGAGAGCCGCCATATACCGGAGATAGTTCAGGCCGTAGAAACCGCCGATGGTCTCGCGCATCGCGTCGATGCCGTAGGTGAAGGGAAAGAACGGGAACAACGACCGGAAGAAGTCCGGCATCATCTGGATCGGGTAGATACCGGAGGCTCCGGGAATCTGCATGATCACCAGCAACACGGCGATGCCCTTACCGATATAGCCGAACGACACCGACAGGGCGTAGATGATCGACATATAGGCGAGGCCGATGAAGACACACGTCGCCACGTAGACCACCGGGTTGACCGTCTGGACACCGATCACCACGTTGCCGATGCTTACCAGCAGCGCCTGGATGACGTTCATCACCGCGAACAGCAACCATCGGCCGAAGTACGCTTGTCGCACCGTCAACCCGTCGACGTCCTCGGTGTCGACCTCCAACCTGAACAACACCATCAGCACGAACCCGGCGATCCACAACGACAGGTTGGTGAACAGCGGCGCCATGGACGAGCCGTACGCCGGGACCGGGAACAGATCGTTCTCGTGAACCGTCACCGGCCCCGTCATGAACGCCGCGATCGAATCGGGATCGAGTGAGGTCAGCGTGCTCAACTGATCCCAGATCTCCGCAGCGGTGATCGCGCTCAGGTCGGTCTGCAGGGTGACCAGGTCCGACTGCACGTCCTCGAGATTGCCGTCCAGCGAGGACAGGGCCGTCCCGGTCTCACCGAGTAGCGATTCGAGTTCGGTCAGCATGCCCACGGCCTCGCCCACGAGCACCCGCTGCGAATCGAGGGCCGTGGAGAAGGCGCCGACACTGGCGGACAGCGACGCCATGGACTGGTTGAGGCCCGGGACAGTGCCGGCCATCATGCTCTGCAAGGCGGCGGACGACCTCTCGACCGCATTCATCGCCTCCGACGCCGCAGCCGTCTGGTCGGACACCGTCGACGCGGTGGACTGCGCGGCTCCGAGCGTGCCCAGGAGCTCCCGGTCGCGGACCGTCTGTGCCTCGAGCTCGCCGATCACCTGCTCCATCTGGGCCTTGAGGGGCACCCCGGCGGGGACCGCCGCCGCGAGCGGCCGCAGCGCACCGAGCAGCGCCTGGTTGGCGTCGATCACGGCCTGCACATCACGCTGCGCCGTGGCGAGCGCCGACCGGGCGGCATCCGCACCACCGGAGACCTGCCCGACGCTCTCACGCAGACGAGAGGTGGCACCGGTGATATTCGTCGCGCCGGAGACATAGGCGTCTGTCAACGTCCCGGAGAAGTCGACCAGGTCCTCCTGCACCTCGTGGACGAGGTCCTGCGCCTCGGTGGCCGCATCTGTCACATCACCGATCGTGGCGTCGACCCGCTCGAGGGCCCTCCTGGCATCGGCGACGGCCTCAGTACCTGGTCCGATCGCACCGTCCAGCTCGGTCATACTCATACGAGCCGCCTGGACCGTGGCGAGAGCCTGGTCCAGCGCCGTCAGCGTCTCGCTGCGGGAATCGATCAGCCAATCCCCCGCATCGACCCCCGCCTGCTCGGCCTTCTGCGCGAGGGTCTTCGCGACCGTGCCGATGAAGTTCGAGTTGATCTGGGTATCCAGTGTCGACGCGCCGACCTCGGTCAGCTTGGGGGCGATCGCGTTCGCCTTCTCGTTGGTGTAGTACTCGAGCTCCGGTCGCACGAAGTCCCCGGTCGTGATGGTCAGCAGGTCACGGCTGAACTCCGGCGGCATGACGATAGCGGCATAACTCGACCCGGACCGGACCGCCTCCATCGCCTCGTCGTGATCCATGAACTGCCACCCGAGCTGGTCGTTCGTCTTGAGTTGATCGACCACCTGCTCGCCGACGTTCACCTCACCGGTGAGGTCCGTACTCGCCCCCTCGTCCTGATTGACGATGGCGACCTTGATGTGATCAGCATTTCCATAGGGATCCCAGAACGCCACGATGTTGACCCAGGCGTACAGGGAAGGCAACACGAGCAGCCCGATGATGATGGCCCACGACTTCGGTGCCCGGCGGATCCTCCTGAGGTCACGACCCAGCACCGTGAAGGCATTGCGCATACACATTCTCCCGCTTTGCTCGAGGGGCATCCACGCGGATCGCACCGTGGATAGACGGCCAGGCGACATGCCGATCCCCGGGACCGGAAGGCGATCGGCACGGGCCTCGCCTCACCCACAGGGATGAAACCTTACTTAGCCTACTCGGTCGTTACGAAACCGTTTCCGCAACGGTGCGTCAACCCCCTGAAATCTCCGCGGCGGGACGTGGCGGGGCACGGTGCGACGGCAACGGGATGCCGTGGGCGACACGTCGACCACACGTGCAGGACAAGCGGTTACCACCTGTTGCGAGACTCCTCCGCCCAGCCCACGAGCCCGTTCAGCGAAACGGTAGCTCCATCGTCCAGCACCGCGCTGCCGTTCCAGGTGCCGAAGGCCTGCCGCGTCTTCACCGCCAGGACGCCCAGCTCGGTGATGTCGCGGCGGAGATGGAACGGCGTCAGCGAAGCGTCCAGGCGCTCGCCCCGCACCCGCCAACGCGACGTAGGCGAATCCGCCTCGTACGTCCATTCGAGATCGTCACCGAGCTTGTGCATCCGGCCGTCCACGAGGATCCCGTTCTCGGTCGACCCGGTACCGTCTGTCCATTTCCCGCCGACCTGGATCGCGCGGACCGAGTCGCCCACCACGCCGCTGCCCGCACCCCAATTCCACACATTCGAGTACGGCCAGCGACCACGCCCCCGGTCGAGGACCGCCCAACCCTCCCCCAGATAGTGGTGTCGGCCGTCGATCGTCACGCTGCCGCCGACCGGGTTGGCCAGATCCTTGAGCGTGTACTGGAAGCGCTTCTCGCCCCAGGGCACCACCACACCGAGGCTGTCGTGGGGTGGTCGACGGACCGCCAGATCCACCTGCAGCCCCTTCGCCCGCACGCGGATCGTGGTGGCGGTGTCGGCGGCGTTGTCGTCGTCGACGATCGTGATCGCCACTCGCGTCGACCCGAGACCCGCCGCGAAGTGGATGGTGCCGTCGCCCGGCTGGTCGCCGAAGGCCGGGGCCCCGAACGGCTGGATTCCACTGCGGACCGTCTCCACGCCTGTGCTGCGGTCCAGGACGTACACGGCGCAGTTCGCGAGGTAGTCCAACCCGGCGACGGTAAGTCCCACGACGAAGCGGTCGGTGACGATGCCCCAGTACTCCCACCGTTTGGTGCGGCCCCACCCGGAGATAGCGGTGCGGAACACCGGAGAACGGGACCAGCCCACGGCCGCCGGGTTGAGACGGCGGCCGTGGGCCAGGTCTGTGATGCTGGTGATCTCGCGCTCGACGGTCATGCGAGCACTCTCGCACGCCGGCTGACATCCGTCAGCTGGAGCGCGTCAGGCGACACCCTGGTCTGCGTTGCCGGCCTTCCAGGTCTCCCACGGGACGTTCCAGTCGCCCAGGCCATCCCAACCGGGGAGCGTGCCACCGACGGTCCCGGACACCTCGAAGATGTCA
This sequence comes from Dietzia sp. NPDC055340, assembly GCF_053645335.1. Taxonomy (NCBI): domain Bacteria; kingdom Bacillati; phylum Actinomycetota; class Actinomycetes; order Mycobacteriales; family Dietziaceae; genus Dietzia; species Dietzia sp. NPDC055340. The sequence continues at coordinate 46,601 of NZ_JBSHML010000012.1, forward strand.
CCACGCTTGGCGTTGTCGTAGAACCACTTCGCATCGGCGGTGGTGACATTGAGGCAGCCGTGACTGGTGTTCTGGGATCCCTGCGCCCACACCGACCACGGCGCGGCATGGATGAAGATGCCGCTGTAGGACATCCGCGTCGCGTACTGCACCGGGGTGCGGTAACCATCCGCCGAATCGACGGACACGCCATAGGTCGAGGAGTCCATGATCATCGACGCGTGCTTCTCGCCGATCACGTACGTGCCGTTGGGGGTCGGCGTCCCGGCCTTACCCATCGAGGTGGGCATGGTCTTGATGACCTCGCCGTTACGCTCGATCACGATCTGCTTGGTCGAATCGTCGACCTTGGAGATCACGGCGTCCCCGATCTCGAAGGTCGCCTGGTTGTTCTGCTGGCCGTACATGCCGCCGCCGAGGTCCTCGCCGTAGATGTCGACATCCACCTCGACCTCGGTGCCGGGCGCCCAGTAGTTCTGCGGACGCCACCGCACTTCCTGATTGGACACCCAGTAGAACGCGCCCTCCACCTCGGGGGTGGTGGTGATGTGGATGTTGTCCTGCGCGGCCTGCCGGTCGCTGATCGGCTCGTCGAACATCACCGCGACCGGCTGACCGATCCCCACGACCGAGCCCTCGCCCACCGTGAGGTACGCCGCGGTCATGATGTTCGGCGTCAGCGTGCTGAACGTGACGTTGTTCCGGGTGACCAGACCTTCCTCGTCCAACGCGGTGGACTCGACCGTGTACTGCCGGCCGTACCCCAGGTCCTCCGTGGACCGCCATTCGGTCAGCTCGGCGTTGAACTCACCCTGGACCTGGACGCCCTCCGGATTGCGAACGACGACCGAATCCAGCCGACCGTTCTCGGCCGTCAGGACGAGTGGCTCGGCCGGATTGGCGTCGCGCGCGCCGTCCGCGACCGAGAGGTCGATCACCGCAGCCGGCCCCGCGGGGGCCTCGGCGGCCTGCTCTCCACCTGAACCCGACCCACCGTCCCCGATGGTGCAGCCGGTGAGCACGAGCGCCCCGGTGAACACAGCGGCCAGCGCGAGACGAGCCCGGGACCGGTTTCCGGTCGATCGTCGCCCCGTCCGATCCGATGTGCGCAGGTTCACTGATGGCCCCTTCCGAATATCGCCTCCCCCCAACCGCGGCCACGGTCGAGCGGATGTCCTCCGCCATTATGCCTGGGAGAATGCTTGTATTCCATATCGAAACGGTAAAGGGTGGCCTGTCAATTACCTGGGGGACCCTCGCACTGACCAGGCGATTTCGTGATTCGACGGACGCCCTGTTACTGTTTCTCTCGCACCAGGCAAGCAAGGCAAGCGCCATTAGCTCAATTGGCAGAGCAGCTGACTCTTAATCAGCGGGTTCGGGGTTCGAGTCCCTGATGGCGCACAATCAAGACCCCCGGTCTGCAGCAATGCGGGCCGGGGGTCTTCTCGTTCGGTCGGGACAGCACGTCCGGGCTGTCCCCTCCGCGACAGCTGGCAGAGGCAATCATCGGTGTCGGCGATCCGGCCCCCTCTCCGGCCTGCCCTCATAAGGTGGAGCACACGTACAGAAGGGCCCGTCGTGACCGCTCCCACCATCCCCGCGAATCGCGCTCCTGCGGACTGGATCCGCGCCGTCCTCCGAGTCGCGCCAGCGCAGTTCCCGGTCGGCCACAGTCTCCGTGCCGGACTGGCCGTGGGGTTGCCGTTCGTGGTGGGTGCGTTACTCGGCCAGACGCTCAACGGCATGTGGGTGGGACTGGCCACGCTTCTCCTCGCGGCGGGCGAGCGCGAGGGCAGCTACCGTCTCAACTTCTCGATCATCGCTGTCTCCACACCCATTGCGGCCTGCGGTTATCTCTTGGGGTTCGCGCAGAACCTCCCCTACCCGCACTCGTCCTGATCGCCGCTGTCGTCGCCTGCGCCGCCGGGGCGATCGCCGGCCTCGGGCCCGCGTTCTCGGTTGCCGGCATGCAGTTTCTCCTCGTCGCCGCCATCGCCCTCGGTGTCCCCCACGTGGACTGGTGGACAGCGATGTGGCTGTACTTCGTCGGAGGTGTCTTCTACGCGCTACTGCTGGCGATCGAGATGCTCGTCAACCCGCGTCGTCCGCAGCGGATCGTCCTGGTCTCGCTACTCGGCGCGCTCTCCGACCTCGCGGCCGCTCGCGCGGCAGACCTGGTCGACGGCGGCGACCGCACCGTCGCGGCGCGCCGACAGGCGACGTCGGCGTATCAGAACGCGGTCGGCCGGGCCTCGGAGCTCGCCGCCCGGCCGTCGTGGTCTACGCGGGTGTGGGTGATGGACGGTGAGGTACTGTCCGCCGCCGACCGCGTCCAGGCCTTCCTGGTGGCAGCGTCCGATATGGCAGCGGTAGAGGCTGCCCGAGCCCGGCTCTCCGCCCTGGCCTCCGAAGTGGCGGCCACGGCGCGTTCACACCGTCGCGACACCCGACCGACGGCGGTTCGACGGTGGACCTACTCGGCCGGCACATCGATGAGCTGGACAGACTGCTGCATTCCGGTGGGTCGGCGAAGATCCCCCACGAGCCACTGCTGACAATGACGCTCAGTCACGAGGTGATGATGGCCGCGTGCCGACTGTCGCTGTGTTACGCGATCGCGGTGGCCGCCAAGATGTACTTCCCGTTCAGCCACTGGTTCTGGGTTCCGCTGACCGTCTGCCTGGTGATGAAACCCGACTTCGGTTCGGTGTTCTCCCGAGCCGTGCTGCGCGTCCTGGGGACGGCCGTCGGAGCGGCCTTTGCGACCGTGGTGCTCCTCGTGGTGCCCAAGGGGTGGGCGATCGGAATCGTGATCGGGCTGCTGTCGGCGTGCGTTCCGTATCTCATGATGCGGTCCTACACCCTACAGGCCGTCGCGATAGCCCCGGCGGTCATCCTGCTGGTCGACGTCATCCAGCCCGGGGACGCCTCGGCCAACTTCAGTATCCAGCGTATCGGCGCCACCATCGTGGGTGGCGCGATAGTCCTGGTCTTCGGCTACCTCATCTGGCCACACAGCCGACGGGTCTGGATCTCCGAGACCTTCGCCACGGCTATGAACCGGATCGCCGACCATCTCCAGCTGGCGGCGAGCCCGATCCCGGACAGCCCTGCCGATGCGGCACGACGACACGACGATCTGGTGGGGGCACGTCGGGCCGCCTACAGCGCCTTGTCCGACCTGCAGTTCCGGCTTCGGCGGGCACTTGCCGAGCCGGGAGTGGGTGGCCGTACCGCGGCGGCCTGGATTCCAGCGGTCTCAGCCGCCGATCGACTCGCCGACCTCGTGACCGCCTATGCCGGTCAACGCCGTGAGGGCGCGATCCCCGCCGATCCGATCTCGGGCACCGAGATGGCCTGGGAGATCTCCGAGGCCGGCGGTGCCCCCCGACCGGCCCCCGGCGGAGATCAACTCCTCCGAGACCGATGGTCCCCTCACGGGAATCTCCGGGGAATTGGCCCACCTGACATCACTTGTGGAGCCGGTGGAAGCCGATCGTTGAGGCCAGGTCAGCCCCGGCGGGCCGCCAGATACGCCTCGATACGCTGACGCTCCTTGCGCTTGTTGGCCATGGAGAAGGCGATCCCGCCGACAACCAGCGCTGCGACGCCCCCGATGGCCGCGAGCACGCGCGGGTCCTTGAGGACTGCGGTGGCGCGATCCTTGCCTTCGGCCGCGAGATTCTTGGGGTTTACCCGGTCGGCGAGCTCGTCCAAGGTCGTGGCGAGATCGTCCCGGGCCTTGGCGATATCGCCCTCGATGCTGTCGTAACTCCTGGACACGAGACCTCCGTCGATCGCACGACCGCGGGCCACCCCGCGGGTTTCTGACCCCGCCCACGCTACTGCACCCGCGAAGGATCCGCGCCGATGCGCCGACGCATCGGATAGGTTGGTGGGGTCCGAAGTCCAGACTCGACACCAGGAGCACCGGTGAGTACACCACGGCTCGAGGTGGGCCAGACGGCCCCCGCTTTCACCCTCCCGGACGCCGACGGGACGCCCATCGCGCTCGCCGATCTGATCGCGGAGCACGGCAAGGTACTGGTGTACGTGTACCCGGCGGCGATGACGCCCGGATGCACCACGGAAACCGTGGACTTCGAGAACGCCCTCCAACAGCTCAAGGACGCCGGCATCGGCGTCGTGGGCATCTCTCCCGACATGCCAGAGAAGCTGGCGCGCTTCCGCGACAAGCACGGGATCACCTTCCCGCTGCTGTCGGACCCGGACAAGACGGTGCTCACCGAATGGGGCGCGTTCGGTGAGAAGAAGAACTACGGCAAGGTCGTGATGGGCGTGATCCGCTCGACATTCGTCGTCGATGCGGACGGCACACTGTCGATGGCCCGGTACAACGTCCGCGCCAAGGGCCATGTCGCCATGGTCGCCAAGCTGCTGGGCGTGGAGCTACCCGAGTCCGCGTCCGCCGGGGGCTGAGACCGCGGATGACATTCGAGCCGACCGAGGACTCTCTGAGCTCGACTATAGGTTCAGAGGACGAGTCCGCCCAGAGCGAACCCAACATCCTGGTTCCCCGCCGCCGCCCCATCCAGGAGCGGAGCAGGCGGAAGTTCCAGGCGCTGCTGGCCTCTGCCCGCGAGGTCCTCGTCGAAGTGGGTTTCGACTCGTTCACCTGTGAGGAGGTCGCCTCTCGCGCCGGTGTCCCGATCGGCACGCTCTACCAGTTCTTCGCCAACAAATACGTGCTGGTGTGCGAGCTGGACCGTCAGGATGCGCACGGGGTGATCGAGGAGATCGAGCGGTTCGCGCAGAAGATCCCCGCCCTGGACTGGCCCGAGCTGCTCAATGATTTCCTGGATCACCTGGCCGACATGTGGCTGCGTGACCCGTCCCGCCGCGCCGTGTGGCTGGCGACTCAGGCCACCCCGGCGACCCGGGCCACCGCTGCGGTCAACGAGCGCGAGATCGCCCGCATGATCGCCAGCGTCCTGGCCCCGCTCATGCCGGCGACCGACCGGGAGCGCCGCGCATTCATGGCCGAGGTCCTGGTCCACGCCTCCTATTCGATGCTCAACTTCTCCGTCAGCGCCGGCCACGGCACCAGCGCGGGCGCGGAGGACGGCGAGACCCTCCATGACGCCACGGTCAGGGAGCTCAAGCGGATGCTCACTGCCTACCTGTGGCTGGCGGAGAAAGAGGCACAGTCCGGCTGAGCAAGCCCGGTCGGATCGCCACACTCACGCAGCGGCCGCGGTCAGCACATCCCGAATCCGCTGGATCAACGTCCACGGCCGCTCGAGATCAGTCCACCGTCAATGGACGAGCCGGTATCCGAGAGCCATCAGACGGGCGTCACGATCCTTCTCGACATCGAGCCTGCAACGCGCCTCCGCGGCATCGGCGCCGTCGAGATACTTGCCGAGCCCATCGCATTCACCGATGACGTCGAACTCCCGCCACAGGAAGTCGACCCGGCCGATGAAGCGGCCCTCCCCGTCGACGATGTCGACCTGGGTCTCGGGTTCCGGAAGTCCGTGGATCATGGCGGCGGACCGATGGCTGATGGACGAACTACGCACGGCCCGGCCGCACCAGAAACCGATCTGCCCTTCAGTCAGACGACCTTCAGCTAGATCGGCCCCGCTCCTCGTTACGCCCTCCAATTCGAGGTGCCGATTCCGATCCGCCCTCCAAACCGAGGGGCACGAGGCGATCCACCCCTCCGATTGGCTCGCACCACCGATCAGCACGTCACTTTGCGTCGCACTCCCGGGGGGCCGGGGCCCAGGGCCATCGGAAGCGCCGATCGATCGCACGCGTGCACTGTTACCGCGCGGCGGGAGCCTCGAGCACGACGAACGCCACGGCCGCATCGCCGTCGTGGCTGAGCGAGACGTTCCAGCGCGCGTCCTCCCCCACCGTCGCGGCGACCTGACGGGCCACCTCCCCGCTGAGCCGGACGGCGGGCCGGCCCCACGCGTCACAGACCGTCTCGATCTCCGACCATCGCAGCAGATCCGGTGCGATGGGCGGAGGCGAACCGTACAACGCCGCCGACCATGCCTTGACGACCGCCTCTTTGACGGCCCACCGGCCCGCGAGATGACGAGCCAGCGGGTTCTCCCCCGCCGTGCCCGTGTCGGCCCCGCGGGCAGCGGCCCGGTCGCTGCACTGCCGACGTTCGGTGGCCGAGAAGGCCTCGGCGAACCGCGTGCCTGGCTCTGCCAGAGACGCGGCGAAGGCGCCGAGGTCGACAGTGTCGACCCCGACGCCCCGAACGCCCCCGCTCACGCCTCAGCGCTCCCGAGTACGTTCAACCGCTCGAACTTCTCGCCCACACGGCCCGCTCACGCGTCAGCTGCGGTGTCGCCCGCTGACGCGGACAGCACACCGTCGTCGTCGATCCGGGCGGCCGGGTCGAGGAGCACCGCTGCCTCGCGTTCCTTCACCTCGTCGGCCGAGCCCTCGCCGAGCCGACGCGCCTCCGGGCGGGCGTAGAGCGGCTCACCGCCGTAGAGGGCGTCCACGAGGCGGCGGGCGCCGGAGCGCTCGCGCTCGATACCGGCCACGCGGATCCGCTCGGCCTCCTCGGTGCCGTAAGCGGCGGCCACGGCCCGGTGGAAGGCCTCCGGGTGCGTCACCGCGATGAGGCCGGAGACGTGCCCGAAGCCCAGCGACGTGAGCAGACCGGCCTTCAGTGCCATGTCGCCGCCCAGCTGCAGGGTCTCGCGCAGCCACACCAGGTGCGGGTGCTTGTCCAGCACGTCGTCGACGCAGTCCAGCGCGCGGTTGGGCGGGATGGTGCCCGACCGCAGCATCTGGGTGAGCCCGATGAGCTGGAACGCGGCGGCTCCGCCCTTGGCGTGCCCGGTGAGGGTCTTCTGCGAGACCACGAACAGCGGGTTCCCGGCCGACCGGCCGATCGACGCCGCGAGCCGCTCGTGCAGGTCCGACTCATTGGGGTCATTCGCCTTGGTCGAGGTGTCGTGCTTGCTCACCACGGCCAGGTCGTCGGCGGTCAGACCCAGCTGTGCCAGGCCGCGGGCCAGCGGCGAGCGCTTACCGCCACGGCCGGCGCCCAGGGCGCCGAGGCCGGGCGCCGGGATGGAGGTGTGCGCGCCGTCGGCGTACGAGCCGGCCCACGCGACCACGCCCAGCACCGGCAGGCCCATGCGGGCCGCGACGTCGCCGCGGGCCAGCAGGATGGTGCCGCCGCCGGCCGACTCGACGAACCCGCCGCGCCGCCGGTCGTTGGCCCGGCTGTAGTGGCGCTCGTCGATCCCCTTGGCCGCCATGGCCGCGGAATCGGCGGTGGCGGACATGTCGGCGAAGCCCTGGATGCCCTCGATGGACAGGTCGTCGAATCCGCCGGCCACCACGAAGTCGGACTTGCCCGCGCGGATCTTGTCGAAGCCCTCCTCGACGGACACCGCGGTGGTGGCACAGGCCGCGACCGGGTGGACCATCGGGCCGTAGCCGCCGACGTAGGACTGCATGACGTGCGCGGCCACCACATTGGGCAGCGCCTCCTGCAGCGTGTCGTTGGCGCGGCTGCGGCCGAGGATGCCGTCGATGTACAGCGAGCGCATGCTGGTCATGCCGCCCATGCCGGTGCCCTGCGTGTTGGCGACGTCGGCCGGGTGGACGTGCGCCAGCAGCTCGGCCGGGGTGAAGCCCGACGAGATGAAGGCGTCCACGGTGGCCACCAGGTTCCAGGCCGCCACCCGGTCGATGCCGGAGACCATGTCGGCCGGGATGCCCCAGGTCGTGGGGTCGAAGCCGGTCGGGATCTGGCCGCCGACAACGCGGGTCAGCATGGTCCGGCGTGGCACGCGGATCTCGGTCCCGGCCTTGCGGGTGACCGTCCATTCGCCGCCCTCACCACGGGTGACGACCGTGTTCTCCGGGTCGTCCTCCTGGTAGGCACGGGCCTGGGCCTCGTCGTCCACCACGAAGGACAGGTCCTCCGGGAGGAACACCGAGGTCAGCTGCGGGGCCGCATTGTCGAACATCTCGGCGCGGGCGTCGTCGGCGTAGCGGCGCACGCCGACACGGCCCAGTACCTCGTCTCCGAAGCGCTCGGCGATCTCGGCCTCGGCGATCGGGTCACCGGACTCGGTGACGGTCCAGCCGGCGCGCGGCGAGTCCTCCCAGGTGATGAGCCCGGTCGACCAGGCCAGCTCGACGATGCCCGCGGCGGTGAGCTCGCCGGTGGTCTCCACCTCGAAGCGGGTGCGGGCGCTGCCGTAGGGGCCGACCTCGCCGGCGCCCACGATCACGACCATGTCCTCGAGTTGCTGGGTGACCTCGCCCCACTCGGGGCGCTCGTCGGCGGCCACCGTGGGCAGCGACGGCAGCGCGGCGATCGTGCCCGTGGCCTCGTCGGCCACGGCCTCGGTCGACGTCCCCGGCCGGTCCGCGGCGAGCGCGGACATGTCGAGGTCTGCGGTGCCGAGTCCGCCGGTGAGGTCGACGGTGACTGGGGCGTTGTCGGCGGCCTCGCGGAACTCGGGGGTGCACCAGCGCAGCAGCTCACCGGCGATCCCGGTGGTGGACCAGGTGGACACGCCGGCGGCCTCGACGGCCTCGACGAGCGGGTCGTTGTGGCCCATGAGGCCGGTGCCGCGGACCCAGCCGATGATCGCGTGGACGAAGGTCACGCGCTCGGACCAGGACTTCTCGGAGGACCACTTGGCGATCATGGCATCCAGCGCTGCCTTGGCCTCGCCGTAGGCACCGTCACCGCCGAAGATGCCGCGGTTGGGCGATCCTGGCAGGACCACGTGCAGGCGGGAGTCGACGTCCGTGTCGGCGCCGATCGCGCCGAGGCCGGCGACGAGCTTCTCCACGCCCCACAGCAGGACACGCATCTCGGTCTCGGCGCGCGGGCCCGCATCGGCCATCGAGCCCTGGACGCGAGGTGCCGCGAACGGGAACAGCATGGTCGGGGTGAGCGGCGCCTTGAGCACGGTGGTCTGGCCACCGGCCGACTCGGAGTGCTCGGAGCCGACCCACTCGACCAGCGCATCCACGTCCGAGTAGGACGTGAGGTTGGCGGGCAGGACCCACAGTGCTGCCGCGCCGCGGGCGTGGGTGCGGTAGAGGTCCTTGAAGAAGGCCAGCTTGGTCTGGTCCAGGTTGGAGGTGGTGGCCACCACGGTGGCCCCGCCCGCGAGGAGGCGTCCGGTGACCGCCGCGGCGATGGAACCCTTGCCGGCGCCGGTGACGACGGCGACGTCGCCGGCGTACTCCCCGACGAATTCCTCGACCGCGGTCTCGGAGATCTCCCGGTAGGCGGACGCGAGGGCGTCGCGTCGGGCGTCGACCGCCCGGGCCGCCCACCAGCGGGCCTGCTCGGCGACGATCTCGCCGGCGCCGAGGAAGGCCTCCGCGGCATCGGCCGGTACGTCGGTGCGGGTCCAGAGGCGGGCCAGGTCCTCGCGGGCCGAGGCCCAGCGGTCGTCGAGCAGCAGCGCGCGGCCCGAGTCGAAGACCGGGGCGACCACGCGGCGCCAGTCGGTGCCGAGTTCGGCGGCGACCAGGTCGGCCAGTTCGGAGTCCGGGTCGGCCTCGGCGAGCAGGTCGACGGCCTCGGGCTCGAGGTGCCCGAGCCTGGTGAGCAGGCCGCGGGCGGCCTGCGCCAAGACGCCGTCGGCGCCGGTGATCTCGTCGGCGAACTCGGTCAGCGCCGCGGAGTCCACGACGCCACCGCCACCGGAGGCGGACGCCGGCATGGCCACGGCGATGCCGTTCGCGGCACCGACGGCCTGGACAGCCGCGTCGATGAGGGCGTCCAGCCCTGCCACGTCCTTGACGCCGGAGGCGTCGAGGCTGGCGAGGTCGCCGCCACGGATCGAGGCACCGTCACGGGTGCCCAGGGCGATCTGGGCGGTGACGTGCTGCGCCCAGCCGGCGCCGAGCTCCCACGGGCCGGTCACTCGCTCGGCGATGTACGCCGGGCGCTTGCCGGTGCGACCGAGCACGGCACGGAGTCCCTCGCCGACCGCGTCCGACAGGACGGGGCCGAAGGGGGCGTAGCCGCGGGCCAGGCGCGAGACCTGGTCGGACAGCGTCGGGAAATCGGCCTCGGCGGCGCCGTCGATGGCGCCCAGACTCAGCTCGGTGCCCAGATCCAGCAGCAGCTGGTTGCGGCGCGAGGAGACGCCGTCGCACAGGGTCTCGATGGAGTCGCCGGGGGCGATCTGCTCGGGACGGACCTTCGTACGCAGCGCCACCAGCATGCGGGTGGCCGCGGGGGCGCCGAATTCGAGGTCGTCCGGGCGGGGCGCACCGGGGGCGGCTGCGGCCGGGGCCGCGCTGCTGTCACCGGGTGCGGCGGATCGGTCCGCACCGGCCGTGCCGGGGGTGTTGACGGCCGGTGCGGGGTCTGTGGGGGCCGCCTGGTCGGCGGCCGGGATGGACGACTCAGTGGCGGCGGACGCGTCTGCGGCGCTCACCGTGTCGAAGTCGTCGTCGCTGTCCTCCACGCTGGGCGGCAGGGTGCCGTACAGCGTCGCCGAGTCGCGCTCGACGTTGAGCACCCGGGCGCGGGGGCCGCGGTGGGTGGGGAGATCGAGGGTCTTGGAGGCCAGGTTCGCCACGGTCGGGGCATTGGACACGCCCACCTCGACGAACTGCTCGATGCCGAGCCCGCCACGCTCCACGGGGGTGAAGAGCAGCTCCTGGGTCTCGATCCAGCGGACCGGGCTTGCGAACTGCCAGGCCAGCAACTCGACCAGCAGCAGGCGGCCGAGGCGGGTCGGGGTGGCCGACCAGGCATCCCAGTTCGCGAGCACCTCGGACAGGGATTCCGCCGGCACGAGGTCGGCGATCTCCTGGACGAAGGAGCGGTCGAGGCTGAACAGGCGCGGGACCAGGTTCGGGATGTAGCGGCCCACGAGCACCGAGATGTCGATGTCGTGCGGGATCAGCGCGTCGAGGGTGGCCCGGAAGTCCGGGACGCCGCCGCGCAGGACGGTGGAGTGGAACGGCACGTCGATGCCGGGGACCAGGATGAAGGCGTTCTTGCCGCCTGAGGTCTCCAGCTCGCGGTTGACGGCGTTCTCCAGCGCCTCGCAGCCCGCGACGGTGCCGGCCAAGGCGTACTGCGATCCCGCGAGGTTGTAGTTGACGATCTCGATGAACTCACCGGCCTGCGCGGCGACGTCAGCGACCCACTGCTGGATCTCGTCGTCGGAGATCCCCATCTGGGACGGACGGATCGCGGCCATGCGGTAGTCCGAACGGCCCTGCTCGTCGCGCGGGACCAGCTGATGCATGGTCGAGCCACGCTGGAACACGATCTCCAGCAGCGGCTCGAGCTCGAGCACGCCGGAGATGGCGGCCAGGGCGTCGTACTCGCCGATCGAGTGGCCGGCGAAGTAGGCATCGTCGATGAACAGCCCGTCGGCCTCGAGCTCGGCACGCTGTGCCACCGCGAGGCACGCCATGGCGACCTGGGTGAACTGCGTCAGGTAGAGGACGCCGTCCGGATGACGGTGCACCTCGCCGCGGACGGTGACCTCGGTCGGGTTCTCGCGCACGATCGCCAGGATCGAGAAGCCGAGCGCGGCACGGGTGTGCTTGTCGGCGCGGTCCCAGATCTCGCGGGCACGCGGGCAGCGGTTGCGGCCCTCCATGCCCATGCCCTTGGCCTGGATGCCCTGGCCGGGGAAGGCGTACACGGTGCGCGGCGCCTCGGTCAGCGCGGTCGCGGCCATGACGGTCGCGCCGTCGACGGTGCAGGTGACCTCGAGGACCTGGCCGCCGGCATGGCGCCCGGTCTGCACGGCGCGCACGCGGATGCGGTCACCCGGGCGGACCGGGGCGAGCATGCGGGCGGTCCAGCCGGCGATGCGCAGGGCGGGATCACGGCCGTCGGAGGACTGCACCGCGTGCTGCGCGGCGGCGGACAGCCACATGCCGTGGACGATCACGCCGCCCAGCCCGGCCAGCTCGGCCGCGGTGTCGGAGACGTGGATCGGGTTGTGGTCGCCCGAGACCAGCGCGAACGCGGTCATGTCGTGCGGGGCGGTGAGGGAGGTCGACACGCGCAGCTGGCGGCTGGTCTCCGCCGGCTCCACGACTCCCCCGGACGTGCTGACCAGAGCACCACCGGCCGGGCGGGGGTCGCCCACCTCGGCGCGGCCGGTGCGGCCGCGGATGGCGAACCGCTCGGACAGGGTGCACAGCGGGACGCGGGTCCCGTCGGGGGACTCGGTGGCGACCTCGACGGTCACCTCGACGACGCGGCCCAGGTCGGTGTCACGAACCCCGCCGGAGCGGGCGACGACGACGAGCTCGGCCCCGGTCTGCGGAAGCGGGGCGTGCATGCGGACACCGTGGTCGAGGTGCACGAGGTCGAGCAGTCCCTCGACGACGGTGCCCTGACCGCTCGGGCGACGGGTCTCGCCGAGCACGGCGAACACGGTGGGCCAGGCGGCGCCGACGAGTGCGTCTGGGACGCCGGCGGACGCCACCAGCGTCGTGGGCAGGCTGCCGGCGGTGACTCCGGTGTGGTCGGAGGCCAGGGTCGGCTCGAAGAGGAAGCGGGCCGTGGCGACGCCGTCCTTCACCTCGGGCAGCTCGGCGATCTCGACGCCACCCGCTCCCCCGCGGCCGACGCCGGCGGCGGTGGCGAGCAGGGTGCGCATGGCGGCCTCGGCGGCCTCGTCGGTGACGACCGGAGCGGCGCCGGTGGCGACGGAGGCGTCGACGGTGATCTCGATGGTCATCTCGGCTGCGCCGATGGGCAGCGTGAGGTCCACGGTGCGGCCGTCGGCGGCCGGGGTGAGCGCGGCACCGGAGACGGGGTGGCGGCCGACGCCCTCGGCGTCGATCTCCCATGCGTGCAGCACGCCCAGGCGGTGGACGGGGTTGACGACGAGGCGTCCGGCCCAGGTCACGTCCGGGCTGTTGAGCACGTCGGCGACGGGTCCGCTGGCGGCGGTGACCGTGCCGCGGCGACGGCTGGAGACGGCCTCGGCGGTCGGCAGGTAACCGCGGACGCGCTCAGCGGTGACGGCCTCGAAGCGGTCGAGCAGGTCGCCCACCGGCTCGTCGACGCGGGTGATGCCCGCGACCGAGGTGGTGCCGGGGATGACGCACACGGCGTCGGCGTCGTAGCGGGCGTCGTGGGCCTGCCACAGCGAGTCCGAGCGCCACCAGCGGCGCACGTCGGCGTCGATCACGGGGACGAACGGGACGGGCTTGCCGGGCATGCGACAGATGTCGAGGAACTCGGCGGCGTCGGCCGGGTGCAGCACCGCGTCACCGAGTTCGGTGTAGCGGGCCGCGAGTGCGTCGATCACGTCGGCGGGACGCTCCATGGACTCCACGCGCGGGAAGGCGGAGACGATCGCGCCGCTGTCGACCTCGTCGAGCCGGGCCTCGGTGCGCTGCACCATGCGGTGGAAGCGGTCGCGGATGGTGGGGTCGAGCCACACCGAGCGGGTGCCGTCGGCCACGTCTCCGGCGAAATCGCCGCCCAGGTCGAACCCGTTGCCGTCGCGCGAGACACAGCCATCGGCGGAGGCACCGGGGGCGAGCGAGAGCTCGACGAAGCGGCGCAGCCACTGCTCGTAGGTCATGGAGTCGAGGTCGCCGAAGTACGGCTTGGCGGTGCCATCGACCGCGGCGATGATCTCGGCGCGACGCGCCGCCACGGCCTCGGCGTCGCCGGCGACCTCATCGAGCAGGCGGCCGGTGCGGGCCGCGGTGTTGTCGATCTCGTGGATGTCCGCGCCGAGCTGGCTGCGGCCGGAGGCCATGCCGCCCTCGGCCTGACCGGCTCCGACCCAGGCGTCCACGCCGACGGTGTCCACCAGGAGCTGCTTGACCTGGGGGCTGGTGGTGGCCTCGAGGGTCGCCATGGCGGCGGTCCCGACGAGGATGCCGTCGACCGGCATGGCCGGGTAGCCGTGGGCGTTGGCCCACGAGCCGGTGAGGTAGTCGGCGGCCCGCTCGGGGGTGCCGATGCCGCCGCCCACGCACAGGACGACGTTGGGGCGCTCACGCAGCATCGCGTAGGAGTCCAGCAGGAGGTCGTCGAGGTCCTCCCACGAGTGGTGGCCGCCGGCGCGGCCGCCCTCGACCTGCACGATCACCGGCATGTGCGGCACCTCGGCGGCGATCCGCACGACCTGGCGGATCTGGGCGACCGTGCCCGGCTTGAAGCTGACGTGACGCAGTCCGGCCTCGGTCAACTCCTCGATGAGGGCGACCGATTCGTCGAGCTCGGGGATGCCGGCGGTGACGATCACGCCGTCGAAGGGGATGCCCGCCGCGCGGGCCTTCTGGACGAGGCGCTTTCCGCCGACCTGCATCTTCCACAGGTACGGGTCGAGGAACAGCGAGTTGAACTGGGCGCTGCGGCCGGGCTCGAGCAGCTCCGCCATGCGCTGAGTGTTCTCGGCGAAGATCGACTCGGAGACCTGTCCGCCGCCGGCGAGCTCGGCCCAGTGGCCGGCGTTGGCGGCGGCCGCGACGATCTCCGGGTCGACGGTGGTCGGGGTCATGCCGGCCAGCAGGATCGGCGAGCAGCCGGTGAGGCGGGTGAACGAGGTCTCGACGTGGATGCTGCCGTCGGGAAGCGTGATCAGCTGCGGCTGGAACGCGGTCCACGGGCGCTCGATCTCCGGGGTGGCGCCCGGGGTGAACAGGTTTCGCAGACCGCCTCGGGTGGCGGCGGCGACCACGCCGACGCCCTGGCCGCGGACGATCGAGCGGTTGAGGCGGGTCAGCGCCTCGCCGGGGCCCATGTCGAGGACCCATTCGGCGCCGGCGTGCAGTGTCTCGGCCAGATCCTCGACCCAGTCGACGGGCTCGGTGAAGATCTGACGTGCCAGCTCGGTGGCGCGGTCCACGTCGAGTCCGCAGCGGGCGGCCCAGCGGGAGACGACGTCGACGGCCGGGGCCATCGCGGGGTGGTGGAATCCCACCTCGACGTCGAGCGGATCGAAGACCGGGGCGAACACCTCGCCGCCGGTGAGCTTGGCCTCGCGACGACGACGGGACCCGGCCTCGAGGTCGGCGCAGTGACGGCGCAGGTCCTCGAGGTCGTCCGGGCGGCCGACCACGACGTGGCGGCGCTGGGCGTTACGGATGGAGACGCGGGGACGGATCGAGGCGTCGACCTCGGAGAACAGCTCGTCGACGAGAGTGCGCAGCTTGTCGCCGTCGATGCCGGACACGCCCGTCATCGGGCTGGCCTCGCCCTTGCGGAACAGGCCGACGCGGCGACCCACCAGGGTCGCGGCGGCACCGATGAGTTCGGCGACGGCCAACAGCCGGTCGTCGACGGACCCGAAGGTCTCCACCGACTCGACCGCGAGGATGCCCTGCGAGTGACCCACCGCGGCCGCGGGCGGGGTGTCGTTGGTGTCGAAGCCCTCGGCGGCGAGCGCGCGCAGGGCACCGATCTGGGTGAGCAGGACCGCCGGCAGCGAGACCGCTGCGGAGGAGAGAGAGGCGTCGTCGGGCAGGCTGCCGTGGTCCTCGTCCTCGCCGGTGGTGGTGTTGGCCCACTCGATGGGCCGGAAGCCGTGGGTGCGCACGACGGCGATCTCGTCGTGGACGGGTTCGGTCAGCGCGACGGAGGCGTCGACGAGCTCCTGCAGGTCCGGGCCGATGCCGGTGCCGTCGATGAGGTCGCTGAGTGCGTCACGCCACGCGATCCCCTGCCCGCCGAAGGCGAGAGCATAGGCCGTGCCGTCACGCAGCTCGTCCGCAAGAGCGCGGGAGGCACGGCGGGCCGCGAGTCCGGTCTCGATCGGTCGGGGGGTGAGGTCGCGGTCATCGATCGTCACGTGGGGAACTCCTTGGCACTCTCGTCAGTGGCAGCGCCGTGTCACGGTGTCCCGGAACGGCGCAGCGCACAGATTGCCACAGAAAGTTGAGGCGCCCCTCAGATTGACAGCCTCCACCCGACCATTTGACGGGTCCGAACCCCCCTCGGAGCGGTGACGCTCACCACAGTGGGACGTGACGCTTGCCTCATATCCACAGGTGAGGGCTCCCTCAGGTTTCCGCTCAACGCCGTTACCGAATCGTTACGTGTCGCTCAGGCGTGCACCCCACCCTCACGGCGTGTTGCCAAGGGCGACGCGTCACGTTGAATCGACGTCAGGCGCCGCAGCGCAGTGCTTCCATCGTCGCCGCGTCGAGCCCCTCCGCGGGGCAGAGATCGGCCGAATGACGCTCGGGGCCGGACGACCATTCGACGTGCGCGGTTCGGACGCCCTCTCCGAACGAGATCGTGACGAGCCCGCCGATCCCCGGACGGACACCGGGCGCGAGCGCGCCCTCCCCGACGGTCTCGATCCCGACGATCTCCGCGACGGTCGCCTCTCCCGGCGCCGGGATGAGACGCAGGGAGATCCGGTCACCGTCGAACGCGCCGACCCACCTCGCGAACATGCCCGAGCCGTCAGGCAGAAGCTCGAGAGTCGAGCCGTGCGCGAACCACGAACCGGTCTCCCGGACCACTTCCGCCGGCGGCGGGACAACGTCGATCCCCGACTGCGCGGAGACCTCGATCGGCACTCCGGGAAGAGCCGGGCCCGGTGCGGCGACAGCCGCAGCGCCGGCCGTGGTCACGACGAACGCCGCGGCGAGAACCGCGCGTCTTGCCGTCTGTCCACCACGGGGAGGCCTCATGGGCCTACTCTAATCCCACCAGTCACGTGGCCTCGATACCCGACTTGCGTCGAACTCGATACCCGACTTGCGTCGAAATGGTCACCAATCAGCAACTACCGGACTAGAAGTAGGGGATCTACGGCACCGAAATGCCGCCACCCCCGCCGAGGAGGAACTCATGTCCACACCCGCCACCACAGGCGGTACGAGAAAACGGGAGGCGTTCTCCGGGCGCTCCGTATTCGTGTTCGCCGCGATCGGCTCGGCCGTCGGCCTGGGCAACATCTGGCGATTTCCCTTTGTCGCGTACGACAACGGGGGCGGCGCCTTTCTCATCCCGTATCTGGTCGCCCTGCTGTCCGCGGGCATCCCGCTACTGTTCTTCGACTACGCGATCGGACACCGCTTCCGCGGCTCCGCGCCGTTGAGTTTCCGTCGAATGAACAGGTTCGCCGAGCCAGTCGGCTGGATCCAGGTCCTCGTCGCTCTCGTGATCGCCATCTACTACGGCGTGATCCTCGCGTGGGCGGCCTGCTACGCCTGGTTCTCCGTCGACATGCGCTGGGGTGAAACCTACGAAGAGACATCCTCGTTCTTCGCCGAGGAGTTCCTGCAGGCGGGATCCGGATTCGGCCTGGACTTCGTCCCGCTGATCACGACCGTGCTGGTCGTGGTCTGGGTCGTCACACTGGGAATCCTCATCGCCGGCGTCCAGAAGGGCATCGGCCGGACCGCGTTGTTCTTCATCCCGCTTCTGGTGGTCCTGTTCGCCGCCCTGGTGATCCGCTCGCTGTTCCTCGAGGGCGCCCTGGACGGCCTCAACACCTTCTTCACGCCCAACTGGGGCGTGCTGTCCGACCCGGGGGTGTGGATCGCCGCGTACGGCCAGATCTTCTTCTCGCTCTCGGTCGGCTTCGGCATCATGATCACCTACTCCTCGTACGTCAAGCGCAAGTCCAACCTCACCAGCTCCGGCCTCGTGGTGGGCTTCTCCAACTCGGCGTTCGAGGTCCTGGCCGGCATCGGCGTGTTCGCCACCCTCGGCTTCCTGGTCTCGTCTGCCGCTGGGGCCGGCTGGGACGACGTCAGCGGCGGGCCGGGGCTGGCATTCATCGCCTTCCCCGCACTCGTCTCCCAGATGCCGGGCGGCCCGATCTGGGGCGTCGTCTTCTTCATCTGCCTCATTCTGGCCGGACTGACCTCGATGATCTCGATCGTCGAAGTGGTGATCTCGTCGTTCCAGGACAAGGTGGGCGTCTCACGCACCACCGCCGTCCTCGCCGTGGGCGTCCCCATGGCCGTCGTCTCGGTCCTGCTCATGCCCACCGAGACCGGCCTACAGAACCTCGACATCATGGACAAGTTCGCCAACAGCATCGGGATCGTCGGCATCGCGCTGATCGCCCTGATCGTGGTGATGTTCGCCCTGCGCCTGGGTCCGACGCTGCGCGACCACCTGAACTCGGTGTCCTCGTTCAAGGTCGGCCCGATCTGGATCATCTGCATGGCGGTCATCACCCCGATCGTCCTGGCCTACGCGCTCTTCGGCGAGATCCGGAGCCTCATCTCCGAGCCGTACGAGGGGTACGACGCCGCCGTTCTGGGGGTCTGGGGTTGGGGCATGATCGCCGCGATCCTCGTGCTGTCGGTCATCCTGTCGCTGCTGCCCTGGCGCGGGGCACGTCATCTCGACGGCCCGCCGGCGACCGACGACGACCCCAGCGACTTCAGCTACCAGGACGAACTCGACCCGGGTGTCGCCGCTTCGGCCGACACCTCAGCGGGCACCGCCAACGGCGGCGCCACCCGCGTCACGCCCCCGACCGACCGCCCGAAGGAGGATTGAGCCATGGACACCACGGCGATCATCATGATGGTGCTGTTCCTGCTCGTGATCTGGGGAGGTCTCGCGCTCAGTATCTGGCACTTCGTCACGCACCCGGACGTGATCGACGAGCCCCGCGCGGTGACCTCGCGCGACGCCTGACGCGACCCACGACCACAGCGGACCCGGCCCCGACACCCCGCCGCCAGGGGTGCCGGGGTCGCGTCGTCTCGCGGAGCCGTCTTCGCCCGGGTCCGCTGACCGTGGCCGGACGGCAGTCGGGGCGATTCGTCCGTCACTCCCCGGCGCGAGAATATGATCCACCTCACACCACCGTTCGCTGAACGTGCCACGAGTAGCACCTCTGGCGCAGTGAGGAGGGCCGACGATGAGCTCGACGACCGCCCCCGACGACACGACCACAGAGCGCACCCCCGAGGAGGGCACGGGTCCGGCGAACGGACGACGTCGTCGTCGGATGGAGGCGGCGATCGCCACCGTCTCGGCCGTCCTCCTGGGCGTCGCCATCGCATCTCCGGCCGCTGCCGACCCGACCGAGGGCCCGCTACCGGTGCCGTTCTCGATCCAGGCCGGCGTCCTCGCGGCGCTCGACCCGCTCACACCGCCGCCAGGCGCGAACAACTGGGACTGCACCCCCACCCCGGAGCGGCCGCGCCCCGTGATCCTGGTCAACCCCACCTTCACCACCCAGGCCCTGGCGTGGCAGGCCGGTGCTCCCCTGCTGAGCAACGCCGGGTACTGCGTGTTCACGTTCAACCACGGCAACGTCACCCCGGATCCGCGATTCCCCGCGCAGGCGGTCGGCGACATCCCGGAGGCCGCACACACACTCGCAGACATGGTCGACCGCGTGCTGGCCGCGACGGGCGCCCACGAGGTCGACCTCGTGGGCCATTCCCAGGGCGGCGGCCTCCTGCCCGACTACTACCTGACACAGCTCGGCGGGGCGGAGAAGGTCCACACCAAGGTCGGCATCTCGCCGTCGACGGGCACCACGCTCAGCACGCTCGTGTGGCTGCGCTCTCTGATCCCGGTGATCGGGCCGCACGTGTACGGCAGCATCGAGGACACCACGCCCGGTCTGACCCAGCAGGTGTACGACTCGGAGATCGCACGGCAGGTCTACCCGGAGGGGGCCGCCGGGGTGCCGGGCGTCGAGATGTACTCCGTGATCAGTGAATACGACGAGGTCGTGACCCCGTTCGTCCGGCAGTACTACGCCGGGCCGGGCGTCACCAACATCCTCCTCCAGGACGAATGCGAGGCCGACCACTCGGAGCACGTCTCGACCCTCTACAGCGAGCGCGCGCTGCGGTACGCCCTCAACGCTCTGGAACCCGGTGAGACGGCGCCGGTCGAGTGCTTCCCGGTCGCGCCGTTCGCGCCCTGGGTGACCTAGACCCGGGGGCGCAGTGTGGTGCGCCCGGGGAGACTTGAACTCCCACATCCGTAGATACTGGAACCTAAATCCAGCGCGTCTGCCAATTCCGCCACGGGCGCGTGATACCCGGGGGTACCGCGAGGTGAGTTTAGCCTGCGGTCGGCGGTACCGTGGAGTCGTGTCCGTCAACCCGACTCCCCGCGCGGCCGGAGGCGATTCCGCTTCCGGAGATTCGGCCCCGCCGAAAATCCGGCACCGCCCGTCGTGGATCGCGTTCGTCGTCCTGGGTGCGATCTTCTGCCTGGGGATGGGGTTCTGGCAGCTGGCCCGTTACCAGGAGGCCACCGGGACCGTCCAGAACCTCGGCTACACGTTTATGTGGCCGTTTCTGGCCGGGTTCCTGGTCTACGCCTATTACAAGTACGTGCGCCTCGAGGCCGACGAGCAGGACCGGGCCGCTGGCGGGTACGACGTCGCGGGCGCCGGCGCCGTCGGTTCGTTCCCTCTCGACGAGGACGACGACGACAACCCCGCCGCAGGCTCCCACCCACCCGCAGCCGGTTCTCGTGCCGGATCGGGCGGGCGCGGTGGCCGTCGGGGCCCGGTCATGACGGAGATCCCGTCCGACCTGCTGCCCACGCGCCGACCCGTGGTGGACAGCGGGCCCCGAGACGAGGGCCTGGCCGCGTACAACTCGTATCTCGCCGAGCTGGCCCGTCAGGACGGCGTCGTCGATCGTTCACAGGAGAAGCCCGCTTCATGACCGCCACCACTGCCGCGACCACCGACGATCGCAAGCCGGACCCGAACGGCAAGATCTCCGGCGCGCTCAAGCGCTACCGCATCCTGGCCTGGATCACCGGTGTGTGGCTGCTCGTGCTCACGGCCGAGATGATCTACAAGTACCTGATCCTGGCGAGCTCGAGCGACGCCCCGGACTGGTTCACCTACATCGGCCAGGCGCACGGCGTGTTCTACATCCTGTACCTGTTCATGACCCTCGACCTGGCGATCAAGGCCCGGTGGAAGGCCTCGCGGACCCTGGCCACGGCGCTGGCGGGCACGATCCCGTTCTTGTCGTTCTGGTTCGAGCACAAGCGCACCAAGGACGTCCGCGAGGAGTTCGCCGTCTGAAGCTCTCGCCCCGAGCGCTCACGCCGAGTAGCGCCACCCGCGCGCGCCTCCCCCGGCTCTGCTGTGATCTTCCCGCCGAGTGGTCGCAAATCCCGTCGAGTAGTCGCCTCGCCGGCTCTGCAGCCGCCTCCCCGACCAGTGGTCGTCTCCTCGGTTCTGCTGCCGCCTCCCCGTCGAGTGGTCGCAAATCCCGCCGAGTGGTCGGTAATCACGGTGACGCGGGGCCGCGTCTTGGGGATTTGTGAGGCGGTGGGACCACTCGGCGGAACCGTGTCGTCGACGTATGCCCGGGCCGGCCGGGTAGTCGACGGCGTCGCCGCCCGCATTCCACAGGGCCTCTCGGTGTCCACAGACCGAGAAGTTTCGCCAGGACAGATCTGCTGACCTCATCGGACGATGCGCGATGGTCGACGCGTGACCACATCTCCCGGCGGGCCGCGACGCTACGGCCATCTGCTCTCCGAATTCGGCGCCCATCGCGCCACCGACCACTACCGACGTACCCATCACGGAGTATGGGAGCCACGAGAAACGCGCCAGACCCCGGTCTCCCGCCTCGCCGCGGCGAC
Source organism: Dietzia sp. NPDC055340 (assembly GCF_053645335.1). NCBI lineage: Bacteria > Bacillati > Actinomycetota > Actinomycetes > Mycobacteriales > Dietziaceae > Dietzia > Dietzia sp. NPDC055340. The sequence continues at coordinate 68,136 of NZ_JBSHML010000012.1, forward strand.
TGTCGCGGTCCCCTGCGCGGTGGCGACCGGGTGGCTGGCGGTCGCGATCCACGGCCACCCGTGGCTACCACGCGAGTACCCCGTCGAGTTGGCCGTCGGTCTCCGGCGCGTGCGACGACCGGGGATCACCGCTCGCCGCTACGACGTGCCGATCGACCGGGTCGAGACCGTTCTCGATGCAGATCGCAATCCTCTGCTGGTCGCCTCTCCCGAATGGGCGCTGTTCGATCTAGCCCGGAACCTTGACCGCGACGAGGCAGTAGTCGCGCTCGACGGTGCCTGGCGCATGGGTCCGGGAATCGATGCCCGGCTCGCGATGCCCTCGCTCCTCGACCAGTACCCGGGACTCAGGGGGCGGCGCATCGCACTCGACCGGTGCACGTTGGTCGACCCGAAGTCGCAGTCCGCCATGGAGACGCGACTGAGATTGTTCCTCGTGGATCTGGAAATCACCCACCTCATCTCGCAGTTCAAAGTTCGGGGGACTCCGTATCGTCTGGACTTCGCGGACCCGGAACGCATGATCGCGGTGGAGTACGACGGCGACCACCACTACGAGCCTCGACAACATGCCAGGGACGTCGAGCGCCGGAATCGTCTCGAAGCGCTGGGGTGGCGGTTCATCCAGGTAACCAAGCGGCAGTTCTACCTCACCCGCCAGGAACTCGCCGGGCAACTGCTCCGCGCCTTCAGCTAGGCGGACGCGCCTCGCGGGCCGCGGGGTCGTGGAGCCGTGCGTTCGCGACCTCACAGGCTCGCGGGCTCGCGGGCTCGCGGCGAGTGGTCGAGAATCCCGCCTGCGCCGGGCCTGGTCTTGGCGTTTCGTGAGGCGGTGCGACCACTCGGCGGACGGGCTGGCGGAGGCGGGACTGAGGACGAGTGAGTGAGTGCCGGGTGGAGGCTGGGTGGGGCCGGGCGAGCGCCGGGTTGAGGGACGGGCGATCGCCGGGTTGAGGCCCGAGCAACGGCCGGGTCAGGCTTGTTCGGCGAGCACTCGCAGTGCCGGTGCCAGGGCACGCAGCGCGCGGCCGCGATGCGAGGCCGCATCCTTCTCGGCCGGCGTGAGTTCGGCGGCGGCGCGGTCCGATCCCTCGGGCTGGAACAGCGGGTCGTAGCCGAACCCGCCCTCCCCGCGCGGCGCGCGCAGGACCGAACCCTGCCAGCGCCCCTCCGTCACGATCTCGGCGCCGTCCGGCCCGGATGTGAAACCCGACCCGGGGACCCCGCCCGGCCAGACCAGCGCGCAGGCGGAGACGAACGCCGCTCCCCGTCGCTCATCGGGCACGTCGGTCAGCTGGCCCAGCAGCAGGGCGTTGTTCGCGGCATCGTCGCCGTGGCTGCCTGCCCAGCGCGCCGAGAGCACGCCCGGCATACCGTTGAGCGCGTCCACGGCCAGACCGGAGTCGTCGGCCAGACACGCCAGGCCCGTGGCCCGCGCGCCCGACCGCGCCTTGATGAGGGCGTTCTCGCCGAAGGTCGCGCCGTCCTCGGGTTCCTCCGCGAACTCGGGGACCTCGTCCAGGCCCACCGGCTCGATGCCGACGATCCCCTCCGCGTCCAGCACCCGCCGCAGCTCGGCGAGCTTCTTGGCGTTCCGGCTGGCGACCAGCAGGCGCACGGTCACCGTCTACTTCCGCCGCGCCGGCACGCCGGGAGGCGTGGGCAGCTCGCCCGGGTACGGCGCGGCCAGCGCCTGACGCTGCAACTCGAACAGCTTCTCGCAACCGGCCTGGGCCGAGTCGAGCATCTCGTTCAGCGTGTCGCGACCGAACGCGGCCCCCTCGGCCGTGCCCTGCACCTCGACGAGCGCGCCCGCGTCCGTACAGACCACGTTCATGTCCACCCCGGCCCGCGAGTCCTCCTCGTACGGGAGGTCGCACAGGACGCGACCGTCGACCACGCCGACGCTGACCGCGGCGATCGCCCCGGTGAGCGGATTGCCGGTGACCGCGCCCTTGGACTGCAGCCAGGTCACCGCATCCGCCAGGGCGACGTACGCGCCGGTGATGGCCGCGGTGCGGGTACCGCCATCGGCCTGGAGCACGTCACAGTCCAGCGCGATGGTGTTCTCCCCCAGCGCCGACAGGTCGATGCAGGCACGCAACGACCGGCCCACCAGGCGGCTGATCTCGTGGGTGCGGCCGCCGACCTTGCCGCGCACCGACTCACGGCCCGAACGTTCGTGCGTGGCCGCGGGCAGCATCGCGTACTCGGCGGTGAGCCAGCCCAGTCCCGAGCCCTTGCGCCACCTCGGCACCCCCTCGGTGACGCTGGCCGTGCACATCACCCGGGTCTGCCCGAAGGTGACGAGAACCGAACCCGCCGGATGCGAGGTGAAGCCCCGCGTGATGGTCACGTCGCGCAGATCGCCGTCCGCGCGCCCGTCTGCTCTGCTGATGTTCGAAGAGGTCACGAGCGCCGATCCTAGCGGCGGACGCCCGACACCGCGTGGCGACGGCCCCTGCGCCGGTCCTCAGATCTCCAGACGAAGGTCCGGCTCGGCGAGCAGGATCTCGCCGGAGTACTCGGTCGCGGCCTCGGCACGCATGGCTTCGGGATCCGTCCACGGCGGGATGTGGGTCAGCACGAGCCGACCGACCCCGGCGCGCGCCGCGACCCGTCCCGCCTCGATTCCCGACATATGGATGCCCGGCGGGTGCCCCTCCTCGTGCGTCCAGGACGCCTCGCAGAGCAGGACGTCGGCGCCGGCCGCGAGCTCGACCACCGACTCGCCATAAGCCGTGTCACCGCTGTAGACCAGCACGCGACCGTCGGCCGAGGTCAGGCGTAGGCCGTACGACTCGGGCGGATGGTCCACCCGTCCGGCCCGCACATGCAGGACCACCTCGTCGTCGTCCTTGAACTCCAGCTCGGGCGTGACATCCCACGTCGACACCTCGAACGTGTCCGACAGGTCGTCGACCGCACCGGGTTCCTCCGCCGATGCCACGCCGATCCGATAGGCCGTCCCCGACGGCCCGACCAGCGGCACCCTGCCGGCCGTGGCCGAGTGCGGCCCGTACCGGCGCAGCACCAACAGGCTCGGCACGTCCAGGCAGTGATCGGCGTGGAGATGCGACAGAAGGATCGCGGCGTCCTCGGGGACGGCGTGGCGCTGCAGCGCGCCCAACACCCCCGGCCCCATGTCGATCACCACGGGGGCCACGCCCTCGACCTCCACGAGGTACCCGGACGCCGGCGAGGTGGGTCCGCCGATACTTCCCGAGCACCCGAGGACTGTCAGAAACATGGGCACCATCGTGCCACGCCGGGCCGCGTGTCGTGCCGACTGCGCCCCTACCCGCGACGCGTGTCCCACACGGCTCAACCCACCGCCGTCCGCCCGACCGCCACCAGCCCGGGACCGATGAAGCGCGACGCCACTCTGCGGAAGGCATCCGGATCGCCGGTGACGAGGAACTCCCGCGTCGCCGGATGCTCCTGATCGTGCGGTCGTAACAGGTCCTCGGCGGTGAGCACCCGGAGCACGTCCTTGGCCGTCTCCTCCGCGCTCGAGACCAGAGTGACGTTGTCCCCCACCGCCAGCTGAACCACGCCCGACAGCAGCGGGTAATGGGTGCAGCCCAGCACCAGGGTGTCGACGTCCGAGTCGCGGATCGGGGCGAGGTAGGCCTCGGCCAGGCCGAGAACCTGGCGGCCGCTGGTGACGCCGCGCTCCACGAACTCCACGAACTTGGGGCACGCCACCGACGTGAGTTCGATGCCGGCCGCGGCGGCGACAGCGTCGTCGTAGGCCCGGGAGGCGACCGTGGCCCGCGTGGCGATCACGCCGATCTTCCCCGACCGCGTGGTGGCCACCGCGCGGCGGGCCGCCGGCTGGATGACCTCCACCACGGGCACCGGGTAGCGCTCGCGGGCATCACGCAGCATGGCCGCCGACGCCGTGTTGCAGGCGATCACCAACGCCTTGACGCCCCGCTCGACGAGTTGGTCGGCGATCGCCAGCGCGTGCGCGCGGACCTCCGCGATCGGCAACGGCCCGTACGGCCCGTGAGCGGTGTCGCCGACGTAGACCACCGACTCGTCGGGCAGCTGGTCCATGATCGCGCGCGCCACGGTCAATCCGCCCGCCCCCGAGTCGAAGACCCCGATCGGCGCATTCCGGTCCGGCGGCGTGCCCGGCGTGCCGCGGCCGCGGGAGGTCACCGAGGCGCCCAGTCTCCGGCCCGTCACCCGCGCTGCCCGGCGGGGAGGTGCTTCGACCCGCGGTCCCGCTTGAGCCCGTACGCCGACACCAGGCCGCCGATCGCGCCGCCGAGGTGGCCCTGCCACGACACGCCTTCGAGCATCGGTGACAGACCGGCGAGGGTCTCGACGCCGTAGAAGATCCCGATGACCACCCCGATCACCAGGTGCAGGAACCTGCGGGTGAAGAAGCCGCGGAGGATCACGTACGCCACGTAGCCGAACACGATTCCGGACGCGCCGATGTGGACGGTGCCGACGCCACCGAGCAGCCAGGACACCACGCCCGAGGCGACCCAGGAGATGAGCGTGACGCTGATGAGCGGACGGACGCCGGACATCGCGATGATCGAGCCGAGGATCAGGAGGGCTACCGAGTTGCCGATCAGGTGCGCCCAGTCACCGTGCAACAGGGGCTGGAAGAGGATCCCCAGGAGGCCGTCGGTCGACAGGGGTTCCACGCCGTGGGCGTCCAGGACCTGCCGGTTGCCGGTTACCGCGATGAGGACCTGGTCGGCCGCCTCGACCACCCACATCAGGGCGACGAAACAGAACAACAGGATGAGCGCCGGCCCGCGCCGGGGGCCCTGCCTGGCGGGCGCCGGGTCGCCGACGCCGGGCGTCATCGGGGCTCGGGGGTCGTGGTACACGGTGTTCTCCTCATTCCCCGGTCAGGGCGGTGCACAGGGAGTCCTGCATGAACGTCAGCCAGTGGTAGACGTCCAGCTGCGCCGAGCGCGGATCGTCCTCCGGCACGAACTCCGGGATATCGGTCGCGGGGGTGCCATCCGCGTCGCCGGCCTCGAGCAGCACCGCGCCCAACCCCAGGCGAACGTCGTTGAGACAGCCCATCCAGGCCTGCGCCTGGTCCATGGTCAGCGAGACGGTTCCGCCGCGGGCCGGCAGCGAGCGCAGAAGCACCGCCGCCGACGCGAGCTTGGCGTCGATGATCTCCGGCTCGTGGATCATCCGCATGCCCGAGTTGTGGGCGCGCGCCACGGCCCCGGCGTCCGACCCCGACCCGGACGGTCCCTGCGGCCCGTCCGCTTTCTCGGGTCGGTGGAAGTCCGGCAGCAGTCTCGCGAGCGGCGCCTGGTCCGGCAGTGCGGAATGCCCACTGCGCATACCCGTGAGCTCGGCCAGCTCGTCCCGCGGCGCCGAGTCGCGGCGCTGCTCGAGCATGTCCACGACGTTGGAGACCAGCGCGTGCAGGATCTGCACCTCGTGGCTCTCCATCACCGACTTGATACGGGGGCCGCCCAGGGAGGACTTTCGCTGCCAGGCCTTCACGGACTCACGCCTCCCGCTGCATGGTGGCCCACAGCCCGGCCTCTTGCAGTTTCCGCACGTCGTTCTCCACCTTGTCCCGACCCCCGGAGGACACGACCGCCCGGCCGTCGTTGTGCACCTTGAGCATCAGGTCGTGCGCGTGCTCGCGGGTGTAACCGAACACCCGCTGGAAGACGAACGTCACGTAGCTCATGAGGTTGACCGGATCGTCCCAGACCACGGTGAGCCAGGGAGTGTCGATCCCGCCGTCGAGCTCCGTATCCGTGGACTCCACGGGCACCGCCGAAGGCATCGCCATGTGCGGGACGGTGCTCCGGACGGCCGCGAGCGGTGTCGTCACTGGGTGCATGCATCCCAGGATACGGATTCCCGCCCCCGCGGCCACGACGTAGAGTCGGCCGCGTGACCTCGACGACATCGCCCGCCTCCGAACCCCGGTCGGGGCGGCCCTCCACCGCGCTGCTGACGGACAAGTACGAGCTCACCATGATCAGCGCGGCACTGGCCGACGGCACAGCCGACCGGCCCTGCGTCTTCGAGGTGTTCGCCCGCCGCCTGCCCGCGGGCCGCCGGTACGGCGTCGTCGGCGGCACCGGCCGTCTGCTCGACCGGCTCGCCGACTTCCGGTTCACCGAGGAGGAGGTCGCGGTGGTCGCGGACTCCCTCGACGAGCGGACCATCCGATGGCTCCGGGACTTCCGGTTCAGCGGCGACATCGACGGCTACCGGGAAGGCGAGCTCTACTTTCCCGGCTCCCCCGTGCTCAGTGTCCGCGGCGGCTTCGCCGAGTGTGTGGTGCTCGAGACCCTGGTGTTGTCCGTGTTCAACCACGACAGCGCGATCACGGCCGCGGCCGCCCGGATGAGTTCCGCCGCACGCGGCCGCCGCATCATCGAGATGGGCTCACGCCGCACCCACGAGGAGGCGGCCGTGGCCGCGGCCCGCGCCTCCTACCTCGCCGGTTTCCACTCCACCTCCAATGTCGAGGCCACCCGGCGCCACGGTGTCCCCTCCGCCGGCACCTCGGCGCACGCGTTCACGCTGCTCCACACCGGGCCCGACGGCCCCGACGAGGCGGCCGCCTTCCGCTCGCAGGTCGCCACCCTCGGGGTGGGGACGACGCTGCTGGTCGACACCTACGACATCACTTCCGGCGTGGCCACCGCGGTCGAGGTGGCAGGCCCCGAACTCGGGGGCGTGCGGATCGACTCCGGCGACCTCGGCGTGCTCGCCAGGCAGGTGCGGGACCAGCTGGACGCCCTCGGGGCGCAGCGCACGAAGATCGTCGTCTCCGGGGACCTGGACGAGTACGCGATCGCCGCGCTCCGCGCCGAGCCCGTCGACGTCTACGGCGTCGGCACGCGCCTGGTGACCGGCTCCGGCGCCTCGACGGCGGGCATGGTCTACAAGCTGGTGGAGGTCGACGGCATCCCGGTGGCCAAACGCTCCACGCACAAGGAGACGCTGCCCGGTGCCAAGCGCGCGGTCCGGTACCACCGGGCCTCGGGTACCGCGGTCGAGGAAGTGCTCTTCCCGGCGTCCGGCAGTGCGCCCGACGAGCCCGGTCTCGAGCAGCGCGAGCTGATGATCCCCATGCTCCGCGACGGCGAGCCCGTGCCGGATCTGCCCTCACTCGAGCAGTCCCGCGACCACCACGCGGCCGTGATGGTGAGCCTGCCGTGGGAGGGACTCGCGCTCAGTGCCGGGGATCCGGCCATCCCCGTTCGTACCGTCGCGCCGCACGGCACCCCCTCGTAGAACGCTGGTCGCCCGTCCCCCGAGGGCAGGACCGACGACGACCGCGTCCGCGCCCACCGGCCGCTGACCTCGTGTCGGATCGGGCGGCTAGGGTTACCGCGTGACCGACTCGCTTCCCTCCGTCTCCGAGCTCCTCGACACCGCTGTCGAGGGTCTCGGCGGAAGTCGACGCGACGGCCAGCTGATGATGGCCGAGGCGGTGGGAAACGCGTTGTCGACCGGCGAGCATCTCGCCGTGCAGGCCGGCACCGGCACGGGTAAGTCGCTGGCGTATCTCGTACCCTCGCTGCGGCACTCCGTGGAGACGGGCGGCACCGTCGTCGTCTCCACCGCCACGATCGCCCTGCAGAACCAGCTCGTGGACCGGGACCTACCGCGCCTGGCCGCCGCACTACGTCCGTCGCTCGGCGTGGCGCCCTCCCACGCGATCCTCAAGGGCCGCGGCAACTACCTGTGCCTCCACCGCGTGAGCACCGGGCCGGTCGACGAGGCCGACCCGGAGGAGATCGAGACGGAGGAGCTGTTCGATCTCCCTCTCGGCGGCGAGTCCACGGCCGCACGCACCCCGCGGCAGGCCTCGCCCCGCGACACCGGCCCGTCCTCGTGGCTCGGGCGGGAGATCGCGCGGCTGCACGACTGGGCGCAGGAGACCGACACCGGCGACCGGGACGATCTGCCCCGCGGCGTATCGGACGCGGCGTGGCGCCAGGTCTCGGTGACGAGCCGCGAATGCCTGGGGCAGCTGTGCCCCGAGTTCTCCGAGTGCTTCGCCGAGCAGGCCCGGCAGGAGGCCGGACGCGCGGACGTGGTGGTGACCAACCACGCGCTGTTGGCGATCGACGCCATGACCGACGTGTCGGTGCTCCCGGAGCATGACGCCGTGGTGATCGACGAGGCCCACGAACTGTCGGACCGGGTCACCGGGGTCTCCACCGCGGAACTCACCGGCGCCGCCGTCATCCAGGCCGCACGCCGGGCCGCCAAGCTCGTCGACCAGCAGACCGCGGACCGTATGGTCGCCGCCGGCGAGGGCCTGGCCGGGCTACTCGAGATCTGCCCCGAGGGGCGCTGGGACATCCTTCCCGAGGGGGCGGACCTGGCGCTGGCCGCCGTCCGCCACACCGCGGAGAACTGCCGCAGCGCGGTGCCCGGCCCCAAGCCCGGGGAGGCGGCCGGCGACCCGCAGGGGGCCTCGGACCGACAGAAGACGTTGGCGGCACTCGACGAGATCGCCGAGGCCGCCGACCGCATGCTCGGGTCCTACGACAAGCCCGTGGCCGAACGCCTGGAGATCGTCTGGATGAGCCAGGAGGACCGACGCGGACGCATCCTGCGGGTCGCGCCGCTGACCGTGGCGGGACTCCTGCGTACCCGCCTGTTCGCCGAGTCCACGGTGATCCTCACCTCCGCCACCCTCACGACGGGTGGGAAGTTCGACGGGCTGGCCGCCAGCTGGGGTCTGCCGCCCGCCTCCGCCGCGCGCCCGGACCCGGCGACGGCCGTCTCCCTCGAGCCGCCGTCCGACGAGGACGCCGCCGCACTGCGCTGGTCGGGCATGGACGCCGGATCGCCGTTCGACTACCGCCGCAACGGCATCCTCTACGTGGCCGCGCACCTGCCCGCCCCCGGCCGCGACGGGACCTCGTCCGACGCGGAGGACGAACTCGTGGATCTCGTCGTCGCCGCCGGTGGGCGCACACTGGGACTGTTCTCGTCGATGCGGGCGGCCAAGGCCGCCGCCGAGCTCCTGCGCGAACGGTTGGACACCCCGGTCCTGTGCCAGGGCGAGGACTCGACGGCCAATCTCGTCGCTCAGTTCGCGGAGGACGAGGAGACCACGCTGGTCGGGACGCTCTCGCTCTGGCAGGGGGTCGACGTCCCCGGCAAGACACTGTCGCTCGTCGTCATCGACCGGATCCCGTTCCCCCGCCCGGACGACCCGCTGCTGTCGGCGCGGCAGCGCTCGGTGGCGGCCCGCGGTGGCAATGGCTTCCTCGCCGTCGCCGGTAACCACGCCGCCCTCCTGCTCGCGCAGGGCGTCGGGCGCCTCCTCCGTCGTACCGAGGACCGGGGCGTCGTGGCCGTACTCGACTCCAGGCTGGTCACCGCCCGCTACGGTGGCTACCTCCGCGCCTCACTGCCCCCGTTCTGGCAGACCACCAACCGCGACGTGGTGCTCGGCGCCCTGGAGCGACTTCGCGACTCCTGAGCCGTCGGAGGCGGCGCCGACCGGGCATCAGCGCCGCGCAGGGCCCGGTCTCACCGCGGCAGGATGACCGGCACCCTGGTGTCCGGATCGGGAATCACCCGGCACCGCAGGCCGAACACCTCTCCCACCAGTTCCTCGGTCAGGAGCTCGGCCGGAGGCCCGGTCGCCACCACCCGCCCGTCCTTCATCACGATCAGATGCGTCGCGAACCTGGCGGCGTTCCCCAGCTCGTGCAACACCGCCACGATCGTCCGGCCCCGCGCGCGAAGATCGTCGAGCAGGCGCAGCGTCTCCACCTGATGCGCGATGTCCAGGAAGGTCGTCGGCTCGTCCAACAACAGGCAGGGCGCATCCTGTGCCAGTGCCAGCGCGATCCACACGCGCTGGCGCTGCCCGCCCGACAGGGTGCCGACGAGTCGGTCCGCCAGTTCGTCCACGTGGGTCAGCTCCATGGCGGTGGTGACCGCTTCCTCGTCGCGGGCGCTCCACTGGGCGAACAGGGTCTGGTGCGGATAGCGACCTCGCCGCACCAGCTCGGCCACCCGGATCCCGTCCGGGATCGGCGAGTCCTGGGGGAGCAGGCTCAAACGGCGCGCGACGTCGGCCGTACGCACGCGGGCGAGGTCCTCACCGCCGAGGAGGACCTGACCTGACGACGGGGTGAGAAGTCTCGTGAACACCCTGAGCAGGGTGGACTTTCCGCATCCGTTGGGTCCGATGATCGCGGTGAACTCGCCGGCCGGCACGCTCGCCGAGACCTCGGACAGCACGTTTTCGCCCCGCCGGTACGCCACGGATACCCCGCGCGCCTCCAGTGCCGATTCCACACTCAACTCCTGTCACTCTCCCGCACCAGCAGGTACACCAGATAGATCCCGCCCAGACAGACCGTCACCGCGCCGACCGGCACACTGGCGGCGGGGATCGCGTGCTGGGCGATCAGATCGGACCCGGCGAGCAGGACCGCTCCGACGAGGGCTGCGCCGACCGGGTCGAAGCCACCCGACCGGCGTCGGATCCGCCGCGCGATCTGCGGCGCGGCCAGCGAGATGAACGCGATCGGCCCGGTCACCGCGGTCACCAGCGCGGTCAGCGCTACTCCCACCACGACGGCGACGGCCTTCACCGGCTCTGTCCGGACCCCGCGCGTCTTCGCGGCGTCATCGCCCAACTCGAGCTGGGCGATTCGTCGGGCCAGCCACGGGACCAGCGCCACGAGAGCCAGGGCCAGCGCGCCTGCTCCGAGCAGCTGTGGCCATCGGACGCCGTTCAGGGACCCCGCGCCCCAGACCGCGGCCCGCAGCGCCACGTCGAGTTCGGATGAGACGACCAGCCATGAGTTGATCGACCCGAGGAACGCGCTGACGGCGATCCCCACGATGATCAGGCGGAATCCCTGGAGCCCGGAGGAGTAGGCGAACAGATACACCAATCCGGCCGCGGCCACTCCCCCGACCACGGCGCCCGCGGAGACCGCGGCGTAACCCATCCCGCCCAGACTGATGACCACCAGGACCCCGGTGAATGCGCCGGTGTTGAGGCCGATGATGTCGGGACTCCCCAACGGATTGCGCGTCAGCGACTGGAAGACGGCGCCGCTGATCCCGAGGCAGGCGCCGAACACCGCGGCGGCGAACGCGCGGGGCGCCCGCCACTGCACCACGACCATAGAGTCCACTCTGGTGGCCTCGGGGCCGAACGCCCGCACGACACGATCGAGGGGGATCAACTGGTCCCCGACCATGAGCGAGGCCAGGACCAGCGCCACGAGGACGACGACGACAAGACCCGCGACCCGGATGTCACCGGGCGTCACGATACGGCTGAATCGGCCCAGCCGGGCGGCCCGCTCGCCGGTCACATTCCTCCCCGTTCCGCCCGGCGGACGAGCAGGATGAGCACCGGGGCTCCCAGGAATGCGGTGACGATTCCCACGCGCAACTCTGCCGGCCAGGCCACGAGGCGTCCGATGATGTCCGCGACGACGAGCAGTATCGGGGCGGCCACCACCGAGTAGGCCATGATCCACCGATGGTCCGGGCCGGTGACCAGCCGAACCGCGTGCGGGATCATCAGTCCCACGAACGCGATCGGCCCGGCGGCCGCTGTGGCGGCGCCACACAGCACCGTGATCGCCAGGGCCGAGGTGCCCCGTACGAGGCCGATCGGCACCCCCAGTGCACGGGCCCGGTCGTCGCCGAGCGCGATGGCGTTGACCGCACGCCCGGTCAGCATGGCCACCACGAGCCCCACCACGATGAACGGGGCGACGAACGCGACGGTCCCCTCGGGCCGGTCGGCGATACTCCCGACACCCCAGAACCGCATCTGGTCGAAGACACGGGGAAGCACCAGTTCGAGTGACTGGGTGATGCCGGTGCACACGGCTGTCAGGGCCACCCCGATCAGGGTGAGGCGCACCGGCGTCGCTCCGTGTGGCCCGCGCAGAGCGATCGTATAGACGAGCACGAACGACAGCAGCGCACCGGCGAACGCGAACCACACGTAGCCACTGATCGAGGTGATCCCGAAGAACGCCACGGCCACCGCCACCGCGAGCCCCGCACCGGCGTTGACGCCGAGAATCCCCGGGTCCGCGAGGGGGTTCCGGGTCAGAGCCTGGGCGAGTGCGCCCGCCACGCCGAGCGCCGCGCCCACCAGGACCCCGAGGAGAGCCCTGGGCAGTCGCATCTCCACAACGGTCGAGTGGATGATCGGGTCGGCCTTACCCGTCAACGCCGACATCACCTCGCCGGGCCCGAGTGACGCCGACCCGACGAACAGGCTCAGGGCGCAGACGGCCACCAGGAGGACGACGCCGATCGCGAGGCCGATGATCCGCCGTCCGGTCCGGTGCCCGCTCCGTGGCGGATCTGTGTGGATGGCCTGCGGAGAAAACGACCGGGTGGCCCCCTCGGCCCACCGGCCGGTGCGCCCGTCCGACCGAGCGGGCCGGTTCGCCGGACGCTGGGCAGTCGTCGGCGGAGTCGGGGTCACTGCCGGGACGCACCGTCGTCGTCTCGGATGAACTCGTCCGCGACGACTCCCCACCCGAGGGTGTGCCGTTGCCGCGCGGTCCATCCGGCCGCCCGGGCCAGCTCTCCGACCCGGTCCTGCGTCCGAGGGTCGCGCCCTGTGGTGACGAAGCGGAGCAGCCCCTGGTCAGCAGCGGTCTGCGACAGCCCGTCGGGGGTACTCGAGTCGATGACCAGCGCGCGGCCGGCCATGTCGGACAGGTCCCGCAGATGCTGCAGGGCCGACTGGTCATCGAGGTGACTCAGGAGCATTGCCGAGACCACCACATCGCCGCGCTCTCCATCGACCTCCACGTGGACGCTGCCGTCCCCGGCGCCGTGGGCGAGCCGGGCCACCAGGCCCGCCCCCGGGCCCACTGCGACGACCCCCGGGCTCGCGAGCCCGGTCAGAACGCGCCGGAGGCCGTGCTGGAGGAAGACCAGCGACTCGGATTCGTGCTCGAGGTGATGCGCCACCTCGGGGTCGGTGAGCGCGGACTCCGCGAACGGCAGCCCGGTGTCCAATTGCCAGGCGGGGGTCCCACTGCGGAGCGAATCCGCCAGATGACGTAGTGCGAGGACCTGGTCGGCCTCGGTCCCCGTGAACTCGTCCCGTGAGTGCGCGTCGTCGACGAGGGATACGGCCAGATCCGTGAGGGCCCAGCGTCCGTCGGCATGACCGTCCAGGAGACCGGCGGCGGCGAGCGTGCCCACGAGCGAGTCGAGTCCGTGTTGGACGCCGAGCGCCGACGATGCGTCCGGGACCGACATCGGACGGTCCCGCAGTACGTCGAGCAGACCCGTGTGAAGGGCGGCCCGGACCGCGAACCACGCCACCGGCGACTCGGGCAGTTCGGGAACGCTCTCCCCCGCCTTCTCCGCGCGTTCGATGTGCCAGTAACCGGTGATACTGCGGTGAGACTTCTCGACGCGGCCCGCCAGACGACGCCGGAGTGGGAGCAGCGACCGTGCCTCACCCGCGGCCCAGACGAACGGACGGTCCCCGAGCGCCTCCGCCTCGTCCACCGTGTCGAACAGCGCGGCGATCGCCTCCCCGCTCGGCTCCGGCATCAGCTCGACCCGGATCGAATCCGTCCCCCGGATCTTGAGATCCGTCGATGCCCCGTCGCCTCCGGTGGTCACCACCACATGCGCCGGGACCGTCAGCGGCCGCTCGTCCAGGAACCGCCGGACGGCGGGAAGCGCGGTCTCGTCGCCGATCAGGACGATAGACGTGGCGTCGTCCGGTAGCACCTGGGACGATTTCGGTCCGACGAAACTCACCGTCGACCCCGGCGTCGCCTGACGCGCCCAGCTCACAGCCGGGCCGTCCCCGTGCAGGACGAAATCCACGGTGAAGCCCCCGGTCCGGCCATCCACGCTGTGTGGTGTGTAGTCCCGGGTCAACCGGTGCTCCGAGGGAGTCCACTCGATCCCGTCGACGTGTTGGCGGGGCAACGCCGCCTCGACGTCTCCGTCGGCGGCGAAGATCAGCTTGATGTGATCGTCGAAGCCGGGGGCGGCGAACGCCGGGTGGCTGATTCCCGCCCTCTCGAATGCGCCGAGTTCGGCGCCTTCCAGGCGGACACGACGAGTGCGACCGTCAACGTCTTCCGTCGAGACCACGTGCGCAGTCCGCACCACCAGTGGATGGATGACGAGATCGGTCAGGCTCATCGAGGGAACTCCGCCTGCACGATGTCGAGGATCGCGAGCGCCTCGTTGTAGTCGTGGCGCACCGCCCAGTACGGGAGGTCGTACGCGTTGTCCCCGACGAACGCGGGGAGGTTGCGCCAGGCAGGGTTGTCGGCCAGTTCGGCCACCGACGTCGTCTCCCCGTTGAACCCCATGACGAACACCGTCTCGCTGTCGACGATCTGTCCGAGTTGCTCGGTGGACAGCTCCGCCATGTCGCCGCCCGGCTGGTAGGGCTCGAGGTTGTGCCGGGCGACGAGATCGTCGGTCCGGAATCCCAGCTCGCCGAACATCACGGAAAGGCCGGTGTCCTCGAACAACAGGTACGGGGTCCCGTCCGCGGTCACGCTGATGAACGACGTCGGCTGCGGGGGAACCAGGATCCCGTCGGCCACCTCGGTGACCCGCTCGTCGTAGGTCGCGACCATGTCGTCGAATTCGTCCTGCCGGTCGAACACGTCCGTGGCCAGGAACTCGGCCTGTTCACGCCAGTCGACGAAGGACTTGTCCACCATGACCGTCGGGGCGATCGCCGACAGGTCCTCATAGGCCGCGTCCGCCTGGAAGTTGGGGAACCCCCATCCGCCGGCCACGATGAGGTCGGGATCGGTGGCGAGAATGGCTTCGAGGTCGAATCCGTCAGCGGACCACGGGAGGAACTCGGTGCCGTCCTCTTCCGGAGCGTCTCCCCAGAGTTCGGAGAACTCCCCGTTGGCCTGGCTCGCGTCCTCCGGGATCGTGGCGGCCACCGGGATGTCGAGTTCGTACAGGTACCCGGCGAGTGCGTAGTTGAGCACGACCACGCGCTCCGGGTCCGACGGCACCTCCACGTCCCCCTTCGGCGTGCTGACCGTGCGCGTTCCGCCCGGCTCGCTCGCTGCGCCGGCGGACGGATCCCCTCCTCCGGCCGAACACGCCGCGGTGGCGGCCAGCATGAGTGTCATCGCCGCGGCCATGATCGGGCGCGTGAGCGCACGGGTGTTGTGTGACATCTGCCCTCCGGTGCAAAATTAGGTGAGGCTTACCAAATATCCCCCGGAGAAGGGTAGATCGTCGCGGGTGCTCCCGGAAGGCCTGATGCGACACAGTCACGGTCCGAAGGCGACAACGTGACACTTGTCACGGACCAGAAGAGAATGAGGTCACCTGTGGGATTCACACGAGCACTGGCGATGGCGGTTCCCGAGAGTCGGGTGCGATTCTTCGGTCATTCCGAGCACAGTCACGAGGTTCCGCACATCGTGCATATGGTCATGGGTCGCGGCCGCCTGACCGTGGACGGCTCGGTGGTCACTCTCGAACCGCGGGCATCGGTACTCCTCGCCCCGGGGGTCCCCCACGCGCTCGACCTGGACGAGCATTCGATCGCACTGGGGCCGTTCCTGTCCCCGCGCAACACTCCGGTCGAACGAGTCCGGAGACTGGGGGTCGTCCCCGCCCTCACCGACCTGATGCTGGCCAGGCTCGCGGCCCAGCCCTACACACACGAGCAGGTGACACTGTTCACCGACAGTCTCGACGACATCGTCTCGGCACTTCTCACCGAAGCATTCGCCGTTCCCACGCCCGCCCATCCCACGGCACGTCAGATCGCCGAGGTCGCGACCGACTCCTCCGCCACCCTGGCCGAGCTCTGCGGCTGGTTCTCGATCAGCCCGCGTCAGATCCAGCGCCTGTTCCTGGGTGAAACCGGGCTCACGTTCCAGCAGTGGCGCACACGGACTCGACTCAACGTGGCGATCCGGGCCCTACGCGGGGGCTCCAGCGGTGAGAGTGCGGCCCGGAGCGCAGGTTTCGCGAACCGAGCCGGGCTCCTCCGTGCACTCAGCCGGGAATGCGGCACGCCGATCGATGACCTCAGAATCGATCCCCTGGCCTGCCTCCGGCGGCCCGAGGAGGCGCCTGCCGACGCGGGCCGCGGCGATCATGCCCGGACGTCGGTGGCGATCACCGTCAGTGAGCCCGGGGCGACCTCGGTGTAGCCGGCGTCGACGACCGCGGCCACGCCGGGCTCTGATCGGACCACCGCGGCCGACAGCTCCTGCCAGCGCGCGGAACCGGCCTCACGAACCGCAACGGGGCAACCGCTGCCGACCCATTCCCCCAGCCGCTTGCGTGACATCCCCGCCATCAGCAGCATGACGCCGTGACCGACCTGCGCCGCCGCCTTACCGACGGACATGTCCAAGCCTTCATCGATCCAGATCAACGGCACGCCGGCCGGGGGCGGGTCAGGATGATCACGCTCGAGGTCGGTACCGCCGATCTGCAGACGCCCAAGGCGCGGATCTATGTCGTCGACCGGGCCCGGGACGAACGCCCGCGCCTCGCAGCCGTCGACCTCGACGGTCACGCCGTCCACGTCCTGCGCCGCCCGCCACTGCGCTCCCCTGGCCCGCCGGGCGATCTTGCGCATCCGGGCATCCAGCCAGCCGGAGTACGGCTCGTGCCACGGCTCGCCGGGCGCGACGCGCACGTCCACACACACCAGGGCGACCGCACATGCCGCGGCCTCGAGAAGCGGGGTCCGCGACGGCAGGTCGCCTCTGGGCAGGTGCAGGACTATCGGCATCGACCGCACCGTTTTCCGGTCCTCGGGATCCTCCGTCCCGGACGGTCCCGCCGCCAGCCGGTCGTGGCACCAGTCGAGGTCCCTGCCGGTGCCCGGGCCCCCGATCACGCCGGTGCCCTCCGAGATCGGGCCGTCACCCACGCCCGCGGGGCCTGCCGCAGCCCCATCTGTCACGCCAGCGGGACCCGACGGTAAGTTCCGGCGGCCGTGTCCGCAGCCTCGATCTCGTCCCGGGTGATCCCCAGGATGAACAGGACGGTGTCGAGGAACGGCTTCGACAGCGACGCATCCGCCACCTCGCGCAGGGCCGGCTTCGCGCAGAAGGCGATGCCCAGGCCGGCGGCGGTGAGCATGTCGATGTCGTTGGCGCCGTCGCCGACCGCCACGGTCTGACTCAGCGAGATCCCGAGCTCGTCGGCGAACTGACGAAGGTACTCGGCCTTCGCCTCGCGGTCGACCACCTCACCGATGACCCGGCCGGTGAGCTCGCCGTCGACGATCTCGAGCGTGTTGGCGCGCGCGAAGTCCAGACCGAGCTCGTCAACCAGGCCGGAGATCACCTGGATGAAGCCGCCGGAGACCACGCCGCACCGAATCCCGAGTCGCTTGAGCGTGCGGATGGTGGTGCGGGCGCCCGGGGTGAGGACGATGCTCGAGGCCACCTCGTCGAGAACCGACGCCGGCAGACCCGCCAGCGTCGCGACCCGCTCGTGAAGCGACTGCGCGAAGTCGAGCTCGCCCCGCATGGCGCGCTCGGTGACGGCCCGGACCTCCTCCTCCTTGCCCGCGTGCGCGGCGAGCATCTCGATGACCTCGCCCTGCACGAGGGTGGAGTCGACGTCGAAGACCACCAGCCGCTTGGAGCGGCGACCGAGACCGGCCTTGTCGACGGAGATGTCCACGCTGTGGGCGTCCGACAGCGGGGCGAGGGTCTCGCGCAGGTGCGAGTCGTCGGCCGCGTCGCGGCCCGCGGTGGAGACGTGGAGCTCGAGCCCGGTCACCGGGTAGTCGGCGATCCCCCGGATGGAGTCGATGTTGGCGCCGATAGTGGCCAGGGCCCCGGCGACCGCGGAGAACGCGGACGCCGTGACGGGGCTGCCGAGGATCACGACGGCATGGGTGGACGGCGGGGTCGCCGGCGCGATGTCGTCGAACTGCACGTCGAGGTGCATCCCCATCTCGCTCACCTGCTCGGTGAGTTCCCGCACGACGGCGACCGCGTCGGCGTCCTGGTCGACCCGCGTCATGAGACCGAGGGACAGGTGGCCGTTGACGACAACCTGCTCGACATCGACGAGATCGGCGCCGTGCGAGGCGAGAACGGCGCTGACACGGGCGGTGACGCCCGGGCGGTCGGGACCGGTGACGGTGAGGAGTGCCGGGGTTCCGGTGGTGCTCACGGATGCTCCTGACGGGAGGTCGTGGGCGGCCTGGGCCACCCGGTGGTCGCCTGAGGAGTGCGCAACAGACGAAGGTGCAGCGGACACGCGAGAACCCCGCCGGTGGACAAGCCTACCGACGGGGTTCCGGTCAACCGAGCCCGTGGGTGAGTACGGGTGGGGTGGTCAGCCCTTCTGCGGCGAGGGTCCGCGCTCCGCGACGTCCTTGGACGAGTGCGGGTCGTGGGACTTGGCGCGTCCACCGACGTGGGCCTCGGCGCGCATGCGCTCGCTCATGTGCGGGTAGTGCAGCTCGAACGCGGGGCGCTCCGAGCGGATGCGGGGCAGCGTCACGAAGTTGTGGCGCGGCGGCGGGCAGGACGTGGCCCACTCGAGCGAGTTGCCCGCGCCCCACGGATCGTCGACGGTGACGATCTCGCCGTAGCGCCAGCTCTTGATGACGTTCCAGATGAACGGCAGCATCGCGATGCCGAGGATGAACGAGCCGACGGTCGAGATCTGGTTGAGGACCGTGAAGTTGTCCGTGGCCAGGTAGTCGGCGTAGCGGCGGGCCATGCCCTGGTTACCCAGCCAGTGCTGGACCAGGAACGTGGTGTGGAAGCCGATGAACATCAGCCAGAAGTGCCACATGCCGAGCTTCTCGTCGAGCATCCGGCCCGTCATCTTGGGGAACCAGAAGTACACGCCGGCGAAGGTGGCGAACACGATCGTGCCGAACAGCGTGTAGTGGAAGTGCGCCACGATGAAGTACGTGTCCGAGATGTGGAAGTCGATCGGCGCCGCGGCCATCATGATGCCGGTCAGACCACCGAACAGGAAGGTGACGATGAAGCCGAGGGAGAAGACCATCGGCGTCTCGAAGGTCATCTTGCCCTTCCACATGGTGCCGATCCAGTTGAAGAACTTCACGCCGGTCGGAACCGCGATGAGGAACGTCATGAAGGAGAAGAACGGCAGCAGGACCGCACCGGTGACGAACATGTGGTGCGCCCACACGGCCATCGACAGGGCGGCGATGGCCAGCGTCGCGAAGACCAGGCCGGCGTAACCGAACAGCGGCTTACGCGAGAAGACCGGAAAGACCTCGGAGACGATGCCGAAGAACGGCAGCGCGAGGACGTACACCTCGGGGTGACCGAAGAACCAGAACAGGTGCTGCCACAGGATGGCGCCACCGTTGCCCGGGTCGTAGATACGGCCGCCGAAGGTGCGGTCGTAGAACACGCCCAGCGCCGCGGCGGTCAGCAGCGGGAAGATGAGCAGGATGAGGATCGAGGCGACGAGGATGTTCCACGTGAAGATGGGCATCCGGAACATCGTCATGCCCGGCGCGCGCAGGCAGATGATGGTGGTGACGAAGTTGACGGCGCCGAGGATGGTGCCGATACCGCCGATGCCGACGCCGAGGATCCAGAGATCCGCGCCGACGTTGGGCGAGTGGATCTTGTCCGCCAGTGGCATGTACATGGTCCAGCCGAAGGACGCAGCGCCCCCCGGGGTGAGGAAGCCCGAGAGCATCAGGGCACCGCCGGCGCTGAACAGCCAGAAACCGAACGCGTTCAGTCGCGGGAACGCCACGTCCGGCGCGCCGATCTGCAGCGGCATGATGTAGTTGGCGAACCCGACGACGATCGGGGTGCCGTACAGCAGCAACATGACTGTGCCGTGCATGGTGAACAGCTGGTTGAACTGCTCGTTCGACAGGAACTGCATGCCCGGGAAGAACAGCTCCGCCCGGATGAGCAGGGCCATGAGCCCACCGATGAAGAAGAAGATGAAGCACGTGACGATATACATGATGCCGAGCATCTTGTGATCGGTCGTCGTCAACATCTTCCACACGAACGAACCCGGCCGGGCGTCACCCGTGGGTTCGCCCGGTGGGTGGTCGAGGTCGTGGACCGGCTTGGGGGCCACTGCGGTCATAAGGGTCCTCCTGAACGCCTCACCCGACGTCGTGGGTCGAACCACCGACCCCACGTCGAACGCATAGGAATAGTGCGTGACCGCAATCCTAACCCCCGCCTGAGAACTCGAACCACTCACCCCGCCGAAGTCGTCGCCGGTGGTCATCCGGCACATCGAAGGTGATCCAGGCCGCACTCACGCACGGTCTCCGAGACGCCTCCGACCTCCACGGAGGCAGCAGCCGTCGGGCGATCTCCTAGGCTGTGTTCCCATGACCGACTCCGCGCCATCACTCCGCCGCCACCCCGGGCGGGGGTACGGGCGACTGACCGCCGGCCTCGCTGCCC
Organism: Dietzia sp. NPDC055340; assembly: GCF_053645335.1. Classification (NCBI taxonomy): domain Bacteria; kingdom Bacillati; phylum Actinomycetota; class Actinomycetes; order Mycobacteriales; family Dietziaceae; genus Dietzia; species Dietzia sp. NPDC055340. The sequence goes on from NZ_JBSHML010000012.1 coordinate 88,535, forward strand.
CGCTGGCGCTCGGGCTGACGCTCTCCGCGTGCGGCCCCTCCCCTGTCGACATGATCGAGCAGCCGGTGACGACGACGCCCTCGCGCATGGCCGGCGAGGAGCTGCAGCGCTCCGCCGAGCCGGAGGAGTCCTGCGCCGAGGAGCCCGCCCCCGCCGAGTTCCCGGGCACGGGCGCTCGTGAGGTTCCGTCCGAGGGGCCGGGCGGCGATTCGGTCGAGGTGCCGCGGTCGCCGGAACGAATCCTCGCGCTCGGTGTGGGAGCGGTCGACGTCGCCTGTGCCCTCGGGCTGCAGCAGCTCGTCGTCGGCACCTCCGGGCTGCCCTGGGACGCGGACGTCTACCTCCCCACGTCTCTGACCGACCTCCCCGAGGTCGATCTGTCGGTGCCGAGCCCGTCGGAGGCCGCCTCGGCCGCGCGGAACCTCGATCCGGACCTGATCGTGCTGGCGGGCACGGACGGACTCGATGACGCGGTCGTGGAGGCCCTGGGCACCGTCGCGCCCACGGTCGTCTACGACGCCGACCCCCTGTCCTGGACGGACGCGACCGAGCTGATCTCCGACGCCTACGGCAGGCCCCGTGCGGGCGGCGATGTACTACTGGACGTGATCGAGCGGACGCGGATGACGATCGGCGCGGCGACCCCGTCCGACTCGCGGGTCTCGCTGGTCTCGGTGTCCGACACGGGCGGGGCGGAGGTCCAGGACCCGACCACGCTCGGTTCGTTGCTGCTCGAGTCGGCGGAAGCCGGCCGGCCTCCGGCCCAGCGCACGCGAGACGGGGAGCGGGTCCCTCCCCTGCCCGAGTCCCCCGCGCTCGGCGACGAACTGGACGGCGACGTGATCTTCGCGATCGTCGGCGGAGGCCCTGCGGAGGCGGACGCGGCGCGCGAGGTTTTCGCCTCCGACCGCTGGGCCGACCTGGACGCGGTGGGCGCCAACAGGATCTTCGTGATGGATCGGGCCGTGTGGGAGGGCTCCGGACCGGTCGCGGCGCGCGCGGTGCTGGAGGACATCCGCACGTCGATCAACGGGATCGCTCCCGACGGATAGTCGCCACCGCGCCGGCGGGCTCAGTGGTGCAGCAGTGCTTTGGCCACGATGATGACGAACCCGAGCGCCGCCGTGGACACCGCGGCGAGAAGACACATGCGCAGCGGCGCGTCGCGACGCCGATAGGTGAGGTAGCCGAGCAGGGCGAGGACGGCGACGATCGTCCACATCGCTATCCAGTCGGCGACGAGGTCATCGATCAACCCCACTGCGCCCAGAACCAGCGGGACGGCGGGCGGGACGACGGCCGCGAGCAGTCCCCTGGAACGCTTACGCGCCATCCGTAGCGACGCCCTCAGCGACAGTCCTGCGTGACTGCTGTGCGCGGCCACGGTCCCCGAGTACACGTGCGCCACCCAGAACACGCCGACGGTGACGAGGACGAACGCCAGCGCCCGAATGGAGGACAGACCGGTGTTGCCGGCGACCGCGATGAGCCCCGCCACGAGGATCAGGCCGTAGATCCCCTCCTCGGTGGACAGATGCACCTCGGCCAGCAGGTCACGCTCTCGCCGGACCGAGACCTCGGCCTCGGCACCTCCCGCATGCGACGACATGGCACTTCCCTTTCACGCGGGGACATCACCCGGGGATGCGCGCTCGACCGTAGGAGACGTGGACACCGGCGGGATCGCTTCGATGATAAACGGACGCCCACCTCCGCACGCGGTTTCGCCTGCGCGCCGATATGCCGCGTACAGGAACGTCACCGGGCCCCGAGCCTGTGGTGTCACAGGTGCTCAGGGCCCGGCTGGTGTCAGGTGGCTGACCGCGCGCGACGAGAGGTCAGAAGTCCCAGTCCTCGTCCTCGGTGGCGACGGCCTTGCCCATGACGTACGAACTCCCGGAGCCCGAGAAGAAGTCGTGGTTCTCGTCGGCGTTGGGGCTCAGCGCCGCGAGGATGGCCGGATCGACGTCGGTCTCGTCCTTGGGGAACATGCCCTCGTAGCCCATGTTCATCAGGGCCTTGTTGGCGTTGTACCGGAGGAACTTCTTGACGTCCTCGGTCCAGCCCACCGGGTCGTAGAGGTCCTCGGTGTAGTCGGCCTCGTTGTCGTACAGCTCGAACAACAACTCGAAGGTGTAGTCCTTGAGCTCGTCACGGGTCTTCTGATCGACCTGCTCGAGTGCGCGCTGGTACTTGTAGCCGATGTAGTAGCCGTGCACCGCCTCGTCGCGGATGATCAGCCGGATGACGTCGGCGGTGTTGGTGAGCTTGGCGCGCGACGACCACCGCATGGGCAGGTAGAAACCTGAGTAGAACATGAACGACTCGAGCATCACCGAGGCGATCTTGCGCTTGAGCGGATCGTCGCCGGCGTAGTAGCCGAGCACGATCTTGGCCTTGCGCTGCAGGTACGGGTTCTCCTCGGCCCAGCGGAAGGCGTCGTCGACCTGCGGGGTCGAGCAGAGCGTGGAGAAGATGGTCGAGTAGCTCTTGGCGTGCACCGACTCCATGAACGCGATGTTGGTGAGCACCGCCTCCTCGTGGGGGGTCGAGGCGTCGGGGATCATGCTGACGGCGCCGACCGTGCCCTGGAGGGTGTCCAGCAGGGTCAGGCCGGTGAAGACGCGCGCGGTGAGCGTCTGCTCGTACTCGGTCAGGGTCTGCCACGACGGGATGTCGTTGGAGACGGGCACCTTCTCAGGCAGCCAGAAGTTGGTCGTCAGGCGACCCCACACCTGGTCGTCGACCTCATCGGGGATGCGGTTCCAGTTGATCGCCGACACCCGGTCGACGAGCTTGGGCTGGATGCCCGCGGCGGGGCTGTGTGAACCCGGAGCGTGCAGCTCGGCGGTCATCGGATCTCCTCCTGGTGACGGGTGGGGGTCGGGGCGGTGGCCTGCGGCCGCTGGATCAGAGCATGCACGAGACGCAGCCCTCGACCTCGGTGCCTTCCAGCGCGAGCTGACGCACCCGGATGTAGTACAGGGTCTTGATGCCCTTGCGCCATGCGTAGATCTGCGCCCGGTTGACCTCGCGGGTGTCCGCGGTGTCCTTGAAGAACAGGGTCAGCGAGAGCCCCTGGTCGACGTGCTGCGTGGCGGCGGCATACGTGTCAATGATCTTCTCGTAGCCGATCTCGTACGCGTCCTGGTAGTAGTCCAGGTTGTCGTTGGTCAGGTAGGGCGCCGGGTAGTAGACGCGCCCGATCTTGCCCTCCTTGCGGATCTCGATCTTCGAGGCCACGGGGTGGATCGACGAGGTCGAGTTATTGATGTAGCTGATCGATCCGGTGGGCGGAACAGCCTGCAGGTTCTGGTTGTAGATGCCGTACTTCTGCACGTCCGTCTTGAGGGCGTGCCAGTCGTCCCGGGTGGGGATGGCGACCTCGGACTCGGCGAACAGCTGGCGCACCCTGTCGGTGGCCGGCTCCCACACCTGGTCGGTGTACTTGTCGAAGAACTCGCCGGAGGCGTACTTCGAATCCGGGAAGCCGGCGAACCAGCTGCCCCGCTCACGCGCGATGGCGTTCGACGCCCGCAGCGCGTGGTACAGCACGGTGTAGAAGTAGATGTTCGTGAAGTCGATGCCCTCCTCGGATCCGTAGTAGATCCGCTCGCGGGCCAGGTAGCCGTGGAGGTTCATCTGACCCAGACCGATGGCGTGGGACTCCGAGTTGCCGCGCTCGATCGAGGGGACCGAGTCGATCGAGGTCTGATCGGACACCGCGGTGAGGCCGCGGATCGCGGTCTCGATGGTCCGCCCGAAGTCGGGCGAGTCCATGGCCTTGGCGATGTTCAGCGAGCCGAGGTTGCAGGAGATGTCCTTGCCCACGTGGGAGTAGGTCAGGTCGTCGTTGTACGTCGACGGCGTGGAGACCTGGAGGATCTCGGAGCACAGGTTGGAGTGCGTGATCCGGCCGGCGATCGGGTTGGCGCGGTTCACCGTGTCCTCGTACATGATGTACGGGTAGCCGGACTCGAACTGCAGCTCCGCGACGGTCTGGAAGAACTGCCGCGCGTTGATCTTGGTCTTCTTGATGCGGCTGTCCTCGACCATCTCGTGGTAATGCTCCGAGATGTTGACGTCAGCGAACGGCTTGCCATAGATGCGCTCGACGTCGTACGGCGAGAACAGGTACATGTCGTCGTTGCGCTTGGCGAGCTCGAACGTGATGTCCGGGATCACGACGCCCAGCGAGAGGGTCTTGATGCGGATCTTCTCGTCCGCGTTCTCACGCTTGGTGTCGAGGAACTTGTAGATGTCCGGGTGGTGGGCGTGCAGGTACACCGCACCGGCGCCCTGACGCGCACCGAGCTGGTTGGCGTAGGAGAAGGAGTCCTCCAGGAGCTTCATCACGGGGATGACGCCCGAGGACTGGTTCTCGATGTGCTTGATGGGCGCGCCGTGCTCGCGCAGGTTCGACAGCAGCAGGGCCACACCGCCGCCGCGCTTGGACAGCTGCAGGGCCGAATTGATGCCGCGACCGATGGACTCCATGTTGTCCTCGATACGCAACAGGAAGCAGGACACGGGCTCGCCGCGCTGCTTCTTGCCCGAATTGAGGAACGTGGGCGTCGCCGGCTGGAAACGGCCGTCGATGACCTCGTCGACGAGCTGCCGGGCCAGCACCTCGTCGCCGGCGGCGAGCGTGAGGGCGACCATGCAGACGCGGTCCTCGTAGCGCTCGAGGTAACGCTTACCGTCGAACGTCTTGAGCGTGTACGAGGTGTAGTACTTGAACGCGCCGAGGAAGGTCTGGAAGCGGAACTTCTTGGCGTAGGCGTAGTCGAACAGCTCGCGCACGAAGTTACGCGTGTACTGGTCGAGCACCTCGCGCTCGTAGTAGTCCTTCTCCACCAGGTAGTCCAGCTTCTCGTCCAGGTTGTGGAAGAAGACGGTGTTCTGGTTGACGTGCTGGAGGAAGTACTCGCGTGCCGCCTGATGATCCTTCTCGAACTGGATGTTCCCGTCCGCGTCATACAGGTTGAGCATGGCGTTGAGCGCGTGGTAGTCCAGACGCTGCCCCTCGGTCGCCATGGTGCCGCTGCTCTCGGGGGTCATTGTTGGTGCTGCCAAAACTCTTCCAATCCTTCTCGGACGCGGATGACGTCCTCCTGTGTGCCCATCAACTCGAACCGGTAGAGATACGGGATCTCCAGCTTGTTCGCAATCACGTCGCCGGAGCGACCGAAGTCGGTTCCGAAGTTGGTGTTGCCGCCGGCGATCACGCCTCGGCAGAGACTTCTGTTGTGCGCGTCATTGAGGAACGCGACCACCTGACGCGGGACCGCAGCCCCGTTCTTCCCGGTGATCTCGAGGCTTCCCCCGTAGGTCGGGACGATCAGAACATACGGGTCCGACACCGCCGGCATCGGTTCGGTCCTCCGCACCGGTATGCGCACCGCGGGAAGACCGAGCCGATCGACGAATTTCTTCGTGTACTCGGACACGTTGGAGAAGTAGACGATCCTCACCGGCGTATCGGCCGGATCCGGAGCCGCCATGGCTGCCCCCTAGTCACATGAACTCTGGTGTTGCTGTTCTTGTCGGAAAGTCAGGCCGCGACCGAGGCGAGGGCCTTGATGCGATCCGGGCGGAAGCCGGACCAATGGTCGGAACCGGACACCACGACCGGCGCCTGGAGGTAACCCAGGGCCATGACGTACTCGCGCGCCTCGTCGTCGACCGAGATGTCGATGAGCTGGTATTCGATGCCGTGCTTGTCGAGCGCCTTGTAAGTGGCGTTGCACTGGACGCAGGCGGGCTTGGTGTAGACGGTGACCATGAGTGTGGGGACCTCTTTCGGCACAGGCGCCGCGGCGGCGCGAGGGGCTCTTCTCGTGGTGGCGATCCGGTCCGACGCTTCTGGCGCGGACGGCGGGTCGCCGTAATGTCTGCTGATGGTCATGGCCCCGAATCACATGGTTGGCATTCTTCGGTGCCGCAACGCCTCTAGACACTACCCCTAGTGTCTGGAAGGTCAACCGACCACAACATTTTGGTCTTACATAGCTGGAATTCCCAGGTCGTGATCCCGCCTTGTGGGACGCTGTCGGCCCCCGTCTGGAACCGACCGCGCCGGGGCCCTCCCGGCGGGTGCACCACACCATCGTTGCACCCCGAAGAGCATTGCGAAACACCGTTCGGGCAACCCACAACAAGCTCCCAACGCCCCCACAAAGCCCTCACAACCCGTCCCCATTTCATCCACAGGTTGACCACTTTTCCGCCGATCCGGGACCCCACGCGGCCACCCCCGCCCGACGCATCGAGGGACAATCTCGCCCCTGTCCGAGAGCCGGCCCCGGGGGCCGGAAACGAACCAGGAGGGGCTGCCGGGAGGGGTCCCATCGGCCGTGGAACCCACTGCCCCGGGGACGACGACAAGGGCCCGTCACCGGCGAACCGGTGACGGGCCCTTGAGGGGTGCGTGAGAATTCACGCGACGCTGATCAGCCCTGGCGGGCCTTGAACCGGGGGTCCTTGCGGTTGATCACGTAGACCTTGCCGCGACGGCGGACAACCTGGGCGCCCGGCTTGTTCTTCAGCGACCGAAGGGACTTACGGACCTTCATCTGGCGCTCCTTAGGCTCTCGGGGCGGCCGCGATGGCCGCCGACACGACTGGGATTCACTGTGCGACACGTCCGTCCCGAGGGTCGGATGCACGACACACAACTGGTCCATAGTAACGGACGGGCCCAGCAGAACTCCAAATGGCGTGAACGAGGCCGCCGCATATGCTGGCCCCATGGACTCCTCCCCCACCGGAACCCCTACCGGCCTCCGTGCAGAGATCATCGCCGAGCTCGGGGTCCGCCCCGGGATCGACCCGGCCCGTGAGGTCGAGGACCGGGTCACGTTCCTCGTGGACTACCTGCGTTCGACCCCCGCCACGGGCTTCGTCCTGGGGATCAGCGGAGGCCAGGACTCTACCCTCGCCGGCCGGTTGTGCCAGCTCGCCGTCGAGCGCCTCCGCGCCGACGGGATGACGGATGCCCGCTTCGTCGCCATGCGTCTGCCGTACGGAACCCAGGCCGACGAGGACGACGCGCAGACCGCCCTGGCGTTCATCCGGCCCGACGGCTGCGTCACGGTCGACGTCAAGGCCGCCACCGATGCGTCCTCCGCGGCCGCCGCAGCAGCCCTCACCGAGCTGCCGGAGCAGGCGGGTCCGCTCCGCGACTTCGTCCGCGGGAACGTCAAGGCCCGTGAACGGATGATCTCCCAGTATGCGGTCGCCGGGCAGCTGAACCTCGTCGTCGTCGGCACAGATCACGCCGCGGAAGCGGTGACGGGCTTCTTCACCAAATACGGCGACGGCGGCGTCGACCTCACCCCCCTGACCGGTTTGTCCAAGCGCCAGGGCGCGGCGCTGCTGCGCCACCTCGGCGCCCCCGAGTCGACCTGGCGCAAGGTCCCCACCGCGGACCTCGAGGACGACCGCCCCGGACTGCCCGACGAGGTGGCGCTCGGCGTGACGTACGAACAGATCGACGACTACCTCGAGGGCCTCGACGGCGTCCCCGGCGCGTCCGCGGAGCGGATCGAGCAGCTCTTCCTCAATTCGCGCCACAAGCGGAATACCCCGGCGTCCCCGCTCGACACGTGGTGGCGCTGACCCGCCGCCTGCCTACCTACGACGTGCGTGGGCGGAACAGCTAGTCAGCGAGCAGTCGCCACACCTGATCCAACGCCTCGGCAGTTCCCGGCATGTCGAAGGACTGCGGGGTGAACACCGCCGCAGACCGCCCCGTGCGCCGGTCGACGTAACCGATCGTGCCCAGACCTCCGGCCCAACCCACGACCCCGCCCGGGCGGACCTCCACCTGGAAGCCGTAACCGCACCCCGGCTCGATGATCCCCTGCGCCACCTGACGTTGAGGCTCGGTGAGGTCGTCGGTCGCCAGGAGCCCGACGCTGTCCCGGCCGAGCACCCGGCCGCCGTCGACGAGCGCTTCGAGGAACGTGAGATAGTCGCCGACGGTGGAGACGAGGCCGCAGGCAAGTGACTCGAACGCGGGCGGCCCGACGAACCTGCTCGCGGTGTCCAGAGGCGCGCGACGGCCGCCCTCCCCCGCGCCGTACGAGGTGGGCAGGCGACTCGGATCGGCGGTGAAGCCCGTATCTGCCAGCCCCAGCGGCCCAGTGACGTGCTCGGCCATCAGGTCGGCCACCGCCCGGCCCGAGGCGCGGGCGAGCAGCACCCCGAGGACGTCGCTACTCGTGTGATACCACCAGCCCTCACCCGGCTGCCCCGCGAGCGGAAGCTCGGCCAGGCGGCCGAGGTAGGTTCCCGGCTCGAGGGGCGGGGCGTACGGCCCCGGTCCGACGTCCCGCGCGGACATCGCCTCGGCCAGCGCGGGGTTCTCGTCCACCCAACCGAAGCCGGCGGTCATGGTGAGCAGGTGACGCAGTGTGATGGGCCGGTCCATCGGGACCGTCTGATCCAGTGGCCCGTCCGGGCGGGCCAGGACACGGAGCTCACGCAACTCGGGCAGATACCGGTCGACTGACTCATCGAGGCCGACGACGCCCTGCTCCACGAGCGCCATCGCGAGCGCACCACCCAGCGGCTTGGTGTTGGAGGAGAGCGGGAAGAGGGTCCCCGGGTCCATCTCCGCGCCGCCGATCGCGCTCGAACCGCCGGCGGCGATCCGGGACCGCCCCGCTTCCCGGATCCCGCACACGTAGCCGATCAACCGGTCGTCGTCGACGGCCTGATCGAGAGCGTTCCTGGCGGCGGCAAATGCGTCCACGCCCCGACCCTACGAGTTCGTCCCATCACGGATCAGCAATATGCCTGCGAAATGACGAATCCCGGGCCGTCACGATGACGACCCGGGATCCTGTTCCGGTGGAGCTAAGGGGACTCGAACCCCTGACCCCCACACTGCCAGTGTGGTGCGCTACCAGCTGCGCCATAGCCCCGTATTCGATTTCTCCGCCGTTTCCCTCTCGGTCACCGGCCCGATTCAAGTTACACGACCACCCGCACAGGTTCCAAATCGGTGCCGGCCCCACCCGTGCGGGCGGGGCCGGCATACCGATACGCGCAGGTCAGTACCCGCGCGGAGACCTAGGGCGTGTCTCCCAATCGGCGTAGCCAGGTCAGGATCGCGCAAAGTGTGACGGCGGCGCGGTAGGTGGTAGCGAGTTTGTCGTAGCGGGTGGCCAGAGCTCGCCACTGCTTGGCCAGTGCGAAGGATCGCTCGACGACGTTGCGGTCTTTGTAGAGGTCAGCGTCGAGTTTCGGAGGTCTGCCACCGCGGCTGCCTCGGCGTGCGCGGGCGGCGATCGTGTCGCTTTTCTCTGGGATGACAGCTGCGATACCGCGACCGCGGAGCTGGCGGCGAATCGTGCCGGACGAATACGCCTTGTCGGCGATCACCGCGTCCGGGCGGGTGCGAGGTCGGCCCCGGCCGTGGCGGGGAACATAGATGTCCGCCAAGACCTGCTCGAGCATCGCGCCATCGTTGCGCTGCCCGCCGGTGACCACGTTCGCCAGCGGGCGGCCGCGCCCGTCGACGGCACTGTGGATCTTGGTCGTCAGCCCACCTCGTGAGCGGCCGATGCCGTGACCTGCGGGTTCACAGTCCCGGAAGGGGCGGTTCTTGTGATTCGATCGTGCCCCCTGTGTCCTGGTCGGGGCGGGTAGTGTTCGTGCCGTGTTGATGAGCGCGGCAGATGGTGGCGTCGACTGAAACCTTCCAATCGATCAGCCCGGCTGCGTCAGCATCGGCCAGGATGACCTGCAGGATCCGGTCCCAGGTGCCGTCTCGGGCGTAGCGGGCGTGTCGCTTCCACACGGTCTGCCACGCCCCAAACTCCTCCCGGGGCAGGTCCCGCCAGGGAATGCCTGCTCGATAGCGGTAGATGATGCCCTCGACGACCTTGCGGTTGTCGTGGAAGGGATGCCCCTGCCGTCCTTCGTTCGAGGGCAGCAGGGGCTCTATCCGCTCCCACTGCTCGTCGGTGAACTGGCGAAATCGTGACTTCGTCTGTCCCATACGGCCACGGTCTCGCGGGTCACCGCTCATCTATGGGAGACACGCCCTAGCCGATGATGTCGACGAGCCAGCTGGCGTTGCTGATCTCCACGACCTCGCCGTTGTGCGCGACGGTCGGGGTCGACACCTGACTGGTGATGTCGCGGATGCTCTGCTGGGCGTTGTCCGCGCTGTCGGCGGCCTTGTCCATCCCGCCGTTGGTCTCGACGTTGCTGATGCACTCGACGGCGTCGCCGTTGGCGCCGGCGTCCTCGGCGAGGGAGGCGAGCTCGCGCGTGCTGAGGTCGCCGCCGCCCTCGCCCGGCTGGTTGGTGAAGAACGACGCCTTGACTTCGAAGAACACCGGCAGCGTGTCCTTTGCCGCCACGCACTGGGTCGCGGCCAGTGCGCGGGTGGAGTACTCGCCGGAGCCGGACTGGCCGTTGAGGAAGTTCAGCGTGTGGAACTCGGCCCGCAGGTCGCCGTTCTGGACCGCCTCGGCGATCGATGCGCCGTACTGCGCCTCGAAGCTGCCGCAGGCGGGGCACATGTAGTCCTCCCACACCTGGATGGTCGGCGCGTCCGCCTCGCCGACGGCGACCACACCCGCGTCGGTGATCTCGATGAGCTGGTCCTGGGTCTCACCGAAGGTGATGGGGTTGGCGTCCGACCCCCGCTGCGCCATCCAGACGACACCACCCAACACCACCACGGCCACCGCGATGAGCGCGATGACGGTGATGAGCATCCCGTTGTTCTTTTTCGTCTGGAGCACCTTGGCGCTCTTGTGGGGCTTGGCGTTCACGTGTGCGTGGGCCTTTCTCTGCTGGGAGATCCGCGGCCACTCGCGGCGGCCGACTCTATCGAGAGGGTACCGAAACCCGGCCCCACACCCTCTTTGCAGGTGGTGACGCCCCTGGATTCCCCGTGCCGCGCCGTGGGCGGTGCTTCCGTGGTCGCCGCCGAGCGGGTCCCCCGAAATGAACCGCGTCCCCGGTCGATGATCGACCGGGGACGCGGGCCCGAATTGTGGAGCTGCCGGGAATTGAACCCGGGTCCTCCGCAGCTTCGGCAGGGCTTCTCCGTGCGCAGTCCGCCTTGGCCTCTACTCGGATCTCACCCTCATGCGGACGTGTTGGTGATGACGATCCCAGTCACTGTGTGATGTCCCGACCCACCCCGTGACCGGGTGAGCCGGTGATCCCTCTAGATGATGCCGGGGACCGGGGCGAGGGCTACCCCGGACCGACAGACTACGGGCTCGCTATCAGGCAGCGAGGGCGTAGTCGCGCTGATTGGTATCGGCGCGTAATTGGTTGCCACGACGCTCACGGTGGTCTCTGGCCTGCACCGGCACGCTTCCCCTGCGTCAACTCACGTAGTCGAAACCACATCAGCCCCTCAGGGTCCACCGGTTCTCACCGGCGGACTCTCAACCATACATCCACGCCCCGGGCTGCGCCAGGGTGATGCGCATCTCCCCTACTGCTCTCCCGACGGGCACGATTCCGACCGAACCGCTACTCACGCCAACGCGAGCAGGACGATTGCCACGGCGGCCAAGGCGAGCCCGACCATCTGGACCGACCTCAGCCTCTCGCCGCCGTGGGTGACCGCGAGGGCGACCGTGAACGCCGGATACAGCGCGGCGATCACGCTGACGAGTGCGAGCATCCCGGATTGCGCCGCGAAGTAGAAGGCGCCGTTGGCCACCGCGTCGAAGACCGCGATCACCACGCCGATCGCGATGAGGCGCCGTGAGAAACGGAAGGACTCCCCGGCCGCGACGGCGGCGGCGAGGAGGATGACCGTCGCCCCGACCCGCGACGCCGCCACCGGCCACAGCCCCTGACCGGCCGGCACCTGGGCGAGCAGGACGAAGAAGGCGGCGAACGCCAGGCCCGAGACCACGGACAGCACCAGCAGGTGCCGGGTCAGCCGACCGTGCTGCACGGACGATCCGTGCTCCCCCTCCATCGAGGCCAACACGGTGGCGACGAGCGCGATCGCCATACCGGCCATCGCGACCGACCCCGGCTGCTCCCCCGCGGCCAGGCCGAACGCCAGCGGCCCTGCCGCGGCGAGGATCGCGGTGATCGGCGAGATCACGCTCATCGGCCCCCGCGAGAGCGCCACATAGAACGTCCATACCGCGACCCCCGAGGCCACCCCGGACGCCAGGCCCCAGGCGAGGCCGACGAGGCCGGGGGAACCGCCGGCGACGATGGCGGCGACCGCAACCAGGGCGATCGATACCGGGTAGGAGATGCTGACGACCCGGAGCGCACGCGCCCGCCGGGAGGCCACGCCGCCCAGATAGTCGCTGATGCCGTACGCCACCGCTGACGTCGACGCCAACGCGACCGGCATCATCCCCGCATGCCCTTGATCTTCCTGCCCAGCTCGCGGACCGCCTCGCGTTCCGCGGTGCGACGGGCGAGATCCTGCCGCTTGTCGTGCGCCTGCTTACCGCGCGCGACGGCCAGCTCGACCTTCACCCGGCCGCCGACGAAGTACAGCGACAGCGGGACGAGGGTCGCGTTGCCGTCGCGGACCTTACCGATCAGGGAGTCGATCTCGCGGCGGTGGAGCAGCAGCTTGCGGGCCCGCTTAGGCGCGTGATTGGTCCAGCTGCCGTGCGAGTACTCGGGGATGTGCAACCCGCGCAGCCAGACCTCTCCGTCGTCGACGGTGGCGAAGGCGTCGACGAGCGAGGCCTTCCCCTCGCGCATGCTCTTGATCTCGGTTCCCACGAGCGCGATGCCGGCCTCGTAGGTGTCGAGAATCTGGTACTCGTGCCTGGCCTTGCGGTTGCTGGCGACGATGCTGCCGTCGGTACCGAGGGACGACGCACCCTTCTTCTTGTTCTTCTTGGCCACGCCGGCTCACCTCCTGGTTTTCCGCGGTCGGGCAGACCCCACAGTGTAGATGAGCAGGCTCTCGGAGCAGTAGCTACCCCGAGACAGGACCTGCCTCGCCGGCGCGGGTCAGTGCCGGACGGACAGCCGCAGCGTCACCATGGCGGTCACCGCCGAGACCACGGCACCGGCCACCACCAGAACCGGGGCGAGCAGCAGGATGTCCGAGGTGGTGATGCGTTCGATCAGGTTGGCGCGGTAGGCCTCCGCGAGCACCCGGTCAAGGAAGACGCTCTTCGCCCCGAGCAGGCCGCCCACGGCCAGCACCGACCCGATCAGCGAGGCGACCACGGCCTCGAGGACGAACGGCAGATCGGTGTACAGACGACTCGCGCCGACCAGTCGCATGATCCCCACCGCCGTGCGGCGGGTGAACGCGGCGATCTGCGTCATGTTGGCGATGAGCAGCACGGTGGCCAGCAACTGGACCACGGCGATGGTGAACGCCGCGTTGCGGATCCCGTCGAGAATCGAGAAGACCCGCCCGACCAGTTCGCCCTGCCCCTGCACGACCTCGATGCCCTCCACCTCGGCCAGGCTCGCGGCCACGGACTCCGCTCGCGTCGGATCGGCCAGCGTGAGGGTGAATCGCGAACCGAGTGCGTCCGGCGAGGTCGACTCGACCAGCACCGGGTCGGTGGAGGCGAACAACTCGACGAACTCCGAGTAGGTCTCGTCCGGGTTCTTGTATTCCACGGACGCGACACCGTCGGTCGCCTCGAGCTCCTCCCGGATCGTGGCGCATTCCGCTTCGCAGCCCGGGTCCTCTGCGGAGATCGACCGGTCCACGTAGACGCGGAACTCGTTGAGGTAGTCGTACTTGGCCTGGCTCGCCGACGCGGTCATCACGACGAGCACGCCGGCGCCCAGCATCCCCAGCGCCACCGCGGTGGTGATGATCATGGCCAGCGTCATGGACAGGTTCCGCCGCAGCCCCTGGGCGACCTCGGAGGCGATGAACTTCGCGGCCATCATCGATCAACCCCGTAGGTCCCGCGGGCGTCGTCGCGCACGACCTCACCGTCGACGAGTTCCACGACCCGCCGCCGCGACCGGTCCACGATGTGTCGGTCGTGGGTGGCCATCAGCACCGTGGTCCCCATCCTGTTGATCCTGTCGAGCAGGAGCATGATGTCCTCGCTGGTCTCCGGGTCGAGGTTCCCGGTCGGTTCGTCCGCCAGCAGCAGCAGCGGCCGGTTGACGAACGCGCGCGCGATCGCGACGCGCTGCTGCTCGCCTCCGGACAGCTCGTGCGGCCGCCGGTTGGCCTTGTTGCCGAGCCCCACCATGTCGAGGGTCTCGGGCACCACCTTGTCGATGGCCTGGCGGGACTTGCCGATCACCTGCAGGGCGAACGCAACGTTCTCGGCGACGGTCTTGCCCTGCAGCAACCGGAAGTCCTGGAACACGACGCCGAGAGAGCGCCGCAGCAGCGGAACGTTCGACGGCTTCATCCGAACGAGATCGTGGCCGGCGACGGCGAGTGAGCCGGTGTCCGGCTTGTCCTCCCGCAACAGCAGCCGCAGGAACGTGGACTTGCCGGAGCCGGACGCGCCGATGAGGAACGCGAACTCGCCCTTGTCGATCTCCACGCTCACGTCAGACAGAGCCGGGCGCGCCGATGACGCGTACGACTTGGTCACATGAGAAGCACTGATCACACGCGTAGCCTAGCGCCACATCCGTCACACGCCACCCCCCGGCGGGAGAAACTCGTCTCTGGTGCCGGAGACGTCAGGACGACGAGCCCCGCCGCGCGAGGGACGTCGGCGAGCTGTCACCGCTGCGCCACTGGCCATGTGACGACGACGACGCCACCGCACGGGCAATCATCACGGGACGCGGGCAGGCCCCGGACAGCTGCTACTGCGCCGGGACCTGCGTCTGCGGCTGGGGCAGCTGGGGTTGCTGTGGTTGCTGCCCCTGCGGTGCCTGTGTGACCCCCGGTGCCGACTGCTGGGGCTGCTGCCCGTCGGTGCCCTGAGCGCCCGTTCCCTGCCCCGGCTCGACCAGACGCGAATCTCTCGGCACGGACGTCTGCGGAGTGCCGGTCCCGGAAGTCTCCGCGGCGTCGGTCGTCGCTGTGGGCTCGGTCGACTGGTCTGTGGGTGACGGATCGGCCGTCTCGGTGGCGTCGGTCCGCGTGGTCTCGGACTGCGTGGTCTCCGACTGGGTGGGGGCCGGCCGGGGCGGCGAGTTGATCGCGACGACCGGGTCCTGACGCACGAAGCTGTACAGCGCCGCGATGAGGACGAACGCGACGAGCAGGACCAGGGTGGAACGCGACATCGTGAAGAACTCGATCACCACGGACAGCCACTCGGGGCGGGCCCGGTGCCGGGCCGCGTGCGACTGGGCGTGCTGGCCGGGAGCCGACTGCTCGGCATCGTCGACGGAGGAATAGCTGACGGACGTGTGGTCGGCCATCTCGGGTTCGTCGGGGACGTCACTCGGCTTCTCGGACATCAACTGTCCCCCTCCCCGTCGTCGGGTCGCACCATTCCGGCGCGGATCGCGGCCATCGCCTCCGGTTCCAGCACGATGCCCTCCTGGCGGAACCGGCGCAGGATCACCGCGCGCATGCGGCGCCCTACCTCCCACTGCATCCCGGGCTTGGTGCGGGCGAGGAGACGGAGCACGGTCTGCTCGAGTTTGATGGACTGGACGCCCATGACGCTCGGCTCGTCGAGGATGTAGACGCCCACCTCGTCGTCGTGCACGATGTCGCGACAGACCTGGGCGAGGATGTCGTGCGCTTCGTCCATGTCAGCGCTGTTGGGAACCGGCACGTCGACGATCGCGCGCGCCCAGTCCTGGGACTGGTTGACTGCGGTGACGATCTGCCCGTTGGGCACGATGACCGCCTCGCCGTCCAACGTTCGCAGGCGGGTCACGCGCAACGTGACGTCCTCGACGGTGCCCGCCGCGACACCGGTCGAGGTGGTGAGCTCCACGATGTCGCCGTAACCGTACTGACGTTCGGCGAGCGCGAAGAAACCGGCGAGGAAGTCCTGGACCACCCGCTGGGCGCCGAAGCCCAGCGCCGCACCCAGCACGGTGGCCGGCGCGACCAGCGTGACGAGGTTGACACCGAACCTCAGCAGGATCTGGATCCCGAAGACAACGTAGAGCACACCGATCGCGACATAGGAGACCACCTGGACCACCGAGTGGAGATGCTTCGAACGCTCCGACCACAGTTCCTTGTCGGCGTTCTCCGCATCGATCCGGGCCAGCCACATCCGGCCGGCCTTGCCGATGGCCCTCGTGAGCAGGGCCGCACCCAGGACGAGGAGGACGACCTCGAGTCCCTGGTTACTGAGCCAGTCGAGAATCCCACTGAAGTCGGTGCGTAGCCTCACTCGGCGCCGGCCCCCTCCCGCATCCGCCAACGGATACCGGCCTCGATGAAGCCTCCGATCTCCCCGTCGAGCACCGAGGACGGGTTGTTGACCTCGTACTCGGTCCGCAGGTCCTTGACCATCTGGTACGGGTGCAGCACGTACGAGCGCATCTGGTTACCCCAGGACGCGTTGCCCCCGGCACCGAGGGCGTCCATCGCGGCGCGCTCCTCCTGGCGCTTGCGCTCGAGCAGCTTGGCCTGCAGCACCTTCATCGCCGCCACCTTGTTCTGCAGCTGCGACTTCTCGTTCTGACAGGTCACCACGATCCCCGTGGGGACGTGGGTGAGACGGACCGCCGAGTCGGTGGTGTTGACCGACTGACCACCCGGGCCCGAGGAACGGTAGACGTCAACCCGGACGTCGTTCTCCGGGACCTCGATCGAGTCCACCGTCTCCACCACCGGCAGCACCTCGACCTCGGCGAACGAGGTCTGGCGGCGGCCCTGGTTGTCGAACGGGGAGATCCGCACGAGGCGGTGCGTGCCCTGCTCGACCGACAGCGTGCCGTACATGTAGGGGTCCCGCACGACGAAGGTGGCCGACTTGATGCCGGCCTCCTCCGCGTACGAGGTGTCGTACACCTCGACCTTGTGCCCGGCCTTCTCGGCCCAGCGGATGTACATCCGCATCAGCATCTCGGCGAAGTCCGCGGCGTCAATGCCGCCGGCGCCGGCGCGGATGTTGACCACGGCCTCACGCTGGTCGTACTCGCCGCTGAGCATCGTCTTGACCTCCATGGCCTCGACGTCCTCACGCAGGGCGGCACGCTCGGAATCCGCCTCCTCGACGGCCGAGGAATCCCCCTCCGCCTGAGCCTCGTCCGCGAGCTCGTACATGAGCGGCAGGTCCTCGATCCGCTGACGCAGATCGCGGCACCGGCGGAGGTCGGCCTGCACATAGGACAACTCGCTGGTGACCTTCTGGGCCCGGTCCTGGTCGTTCCACAGGTCGGGGTCGGCGGCCATCTGCTCGAGCTCATCGACCCGTCGGGCGAGCTCCTCGATGTCGAGGACCTTCTCGACTGTGGTCATGGTGGCGTCGAGGGCGGCGATATCAGCGGAGACGTCAGGATGCACGGTATCCAACTCTACGCGGCCCGGACGTCTTCTCGCGTTCGCACACCCGTCTCCCACCCGTGACCCGCCCCACGTCCGATCGTCGCCCGGCGGGGGTAGCGTCGGGTCCGGACGCCCGCTGCCGCCCGAGGTCAGCGGGCCGACACGGCCCCCAGCGGAGGTAGCTCATGGCAATCGACACCCGCACTCCCCGACATACGCCCGACACGTCATCCGCGGAGATGACCGACGCGGACCTGGCGGCCCGCCTCGTCGTCGACGCCGGCGCGCTGGCCCGACGCCTGCGCGAGGACGGCCTCGACGTCCACCACAAGACCTCCGTCTCGGACGTGGTCACCCAGGCGGACAACGCCGCCGAGCGCCACATCACCGACCTACTCGCGCGACACCGCCCCGACGACGGTGTCCTCGGCGAGGAGGGCACCCTCGTCGCCGGAAGCCACGATCGGCGCTGGGCCGTCGACCCCGTCGACGGCACCTACAACTTCGTCAACGGCTCGGACTACTGGTGCTCGGCCGTGGCCCTGACCGGCCCCGACGACTACCTGCTCGGAGCCGTCCACCGCCCCGTCACCGGCGACACGTTCGTCGGTGGCTCCGACGTCCCCACGCGCCGCAACGGCGTGCCCGTCTCCCGCCTGGCCCCCGGCGATCTCGCCGCGGGCAGCCTCGCCACCTACCTACACCCGCCGTTCTTCGACGACCCCGACCTGGCCGACCCCTTCCACCGCGTCAGCCGGGGCGCGGCGACCATCCGGATGCTCGGCTCCGGCTCGGTCGATCTCGCCTCGGTCGCCTGCGGCGTCCACACGGTATGGGCCCAGCACTCCTGCCCGGAATGGGACTGGCTGCCCGGCCGCGCCCTCGTCGAGGGCGCCGGCGGCAGCTGCACGACCGTCGAGGTCAACGGGTACGACTGGTTTGTCGCCGGACGCCCCGGTGCGGTCGAACAGGCCGTGTCGCTCCTACGCGGCTGACCTCGCCTTCTCATCCTCTCGGGAGCGGGTTCGGGGGAAGGTCTGGCGCTCGTAACTTACTGCGGAGTAAGGTCTCCATCGACCACACCTTCCACTCCGTCACGAGAACAGCTGGTGATGATGAGCAAGAACTCCACGACCCCGTCCGCGACCGGGCGCGGTGAGAACTCCACACCGGGCCTGAACCCGACCAGGATCGACGCGATCGGTGCCGCCATGCGCGCACTCACGACCATCACCGGGTCCGAGTTCGCCGAGCGCTTCGGTCTTCGACAGAAGGTCGACCGGGTCACCTACGAGGCCACCAGGACCGGCTTCAAGACCCTCGGCGCCGCGACCAAGTCGTTCAAGAAGGTCTCCGGCGGCGGCGCCCCCAAGCGCCTGCCCGACGCCGACACCGGCTCGCGCACCGACCTGTTCGACCTGACGCTCGAGGACGAGCAGCAGATGATCGCCGAAACCGTGCGCGATTTCGCCGCCGAGGTCCTCCGGCCGGCCGCCCACGACGCCGATGCCGCCGCCGAGGCCCCCGCCTCGCTGCTGGAGCGCTCGGCCGAGATCGGCGCCACCATGCTGAACGTGCCCGAGGAGTTCGACGGCATCGCCTCCGAGCGCGGAGTGGTGACCAACTCGCTGGTCGCCGAGGCCCTCGCCTACGGAGACATGGGGCTCGCACTGCCGATCCTCGCCCCGTCCGGCGTGGCCACCACCCTGACCCAGTTCGGCTCCGACGCGCAGCAGAAGTCCTACCTGCCAGCGTTCGCCTCCGAGAAGGTCCCGGCCGCCGCCGTCGTGGTGACCGAGCCGCGTCCGCTGTTCGACCCGTTCGCACTCGCCACCACCGCCACGCGCGTCGCCGGCGGCTTCACCCTCAACGGCGTGAAGTCGATGGTGCCCACCGCCGGCAGCGCCGAGCTCTTCATCATCGCCGCGACCCTGGACGGCGCGCCGACGTTCTTCGTCGTCGAGTCCGACACGGACGGCCTGGTCATCGAGGCCGATCCGTCGATGGGTCTGCGCGCCGGCGGCCTGGGCCGGATCGTCCTCACCGACGTCTCGGTGCCCGCCGACGCCGTTCTGGGCGGCCCGGAGGTATCCGCCGAGGATCGCGCCAACGCCTACGCCGACGTCATCCGGCTGTCGCGTCTGGGCTGGGCCTCCCTCGCCGTGGGCACCTCCCACGCGGTGCTCGACTACGTCACCCCGTACGTCAAGGAGCGTCAGGCGTTCGGCGAGCCCATCGCGCACCGTCAGGCTGTCGCGTTCGCGGTGGCCGACATGGCCACCGAGCTCGACGGAATGCGGCTGGTCACCTGGCGCGGCGCCTCCCGCGCCGAGCAGGGCCTGTCCTTCGCCCGCGAGGCCGCGCTGGCCCGCAAGATCGCGGCCGACAAGGGCATGAAGATCGGCCTCGACGGCGTCCAGCTCCTCGGCGGCCACGGCTTCACCAAGGAACACCCCGTCGAGCGCTGGTACCGCGACCTGCGCGCCGTCGGAGTGGCCGAGGGCGTGGTGGTCCTGTGACCACCCACCGCCCCGCCACCCACCCGACCCGGACCAAGGACTCCACGCGATGATCAACCTCGAACTGCCCAAGAAGCTCCAGGCGGGTGCGAACCAGGCCCGCCAGGTGGCCACACAGATCTTCCGCCCCGTCTCCCGCAAGTACGACCTCGCCGAGCACGAGTACCCCGTCGAGCTGGACACCCTCAAGGCCATGATGGAAGCCATGGAGGACGCCGGCCAGGCCGCCTCCGGCGCCACCATGGGATCCGGCGGCGCCCCCAAGCGGGAGGGTGTGGCCAACGGCGGCAACATGAAGTCGCTGCTCAACATCATCGAGACCTGCTGGGGGGACGTGGGCCTGACCCTGTCGATCCCCCGCCAGGGGCTCGGCAACTCGGCCATCGCCGCGGTGGCCGATGACGAGCAGATGGAGAAGTTCGGCCGCGTGTGGGCCTCCATGGCCATCACCGAGCCCGACTTCGGCTCCGACTCGGCCGCGGTGTCGGCCACCGCCCGACTCGACGGCGACGAGTACGTCATCAACGGCACCAAGATCTTCGTCACCTCCGGTGAACGCGCCGACCACATCGTCGTGTGGGCCACCCTCGACAAGAGCAAGGGCCGCGCCGCCATCAAGTCGTTCGTCGTGCCGCGGGACCACCCCGGCGTCTCGGTCGACCGGCTCGAGCACAAGCTCGGCATCCGTGCCTCCGACACCGCCCAGATCTCGTTCACCGACTGCCGGGTCCCCAAGGAGAATCTCCTGGGCGATCCGGAGATCCGCGTGGACAAGGGCTTCGCCGGCGCCATGCAGACCTTCGACAACACCCGTCCGCTCGTGGCCGGGATGGCCGTGGGTGTGGCGCGTGCCGCGCTCGAGGAGATCCGCACGCTCCTCGAGGAGGCCGGGCTGGAGATCGATTACGACCGTCCCGCCACCAGCCAGCCCGCCGCCGTGGCCAAGTACCTCGAGCTCGAAGCCGATTGGGAGGCGTCCTACCTCCTCACGCTGCGCGCGGCCTGGATGGCGGACAACAAGATGCCCAACACCAAGGAGGCATCGATGTGTAAGGCCAAGGCCGGGCGAACCGGCTCCGCCGTCACCCTCGGCGCGGTCGAGTTGGCCGGCACGTACGGCTACTCCGAGCGCAGCTTCCTGGAGAAGTGGTCGCGAGACTCCAAGATCCTCGACATCTTCGAGGGCACGCAGCAGATCCAGCAGCTGGTGATCGCGCGTCGCATCCTGGACCTGTCGAGCGCCGAGCTCAAGTGAGCTGACGCGGGCGCCCGCCCGCATCCAGATCGCAGAACGCCCCCACGGACCACGAGTCCGTGGGGGCGTTCCCCGTTCGGCGCTCGGCGTTCGACGTGAAGGCGCTCGCTGCAGGCGCCTCAGACGCGAAGACCCGGCACCGTGAGTCCGGTGCCGGGTCCTGGCGGTTCCGCGGACGTGTCAGGCCATCTGGAAGCCCTGGCCGGGCCAGCCGCGGGCCGTGGCATCGTCGACGATCGCGTCGAACGAATAGCCGAGGGCCGGCAGGAAGAACGGCGACTGGGCGGGGTGGACGCACGACGGCAGGATCGGGCCGACGCTTCCGACCGCACCGGCGGCCGGGGGCATGTGGCCACCGGAGACCAGACCCACCAGACGGCCGTCATGGGTGATGGGACCGCCGGAATCGCCGTAACCGGCGCACGCCTGGCTCCAGAACCGAACGCCCTCACGCTGCCACGTGATGCCGCAGGTGTGCCCGGTCGACAGTCCGTCCTTGCAGACGATGTCGCCGAACTGCGGCGCCGGCCCGCGGCCCGTGACGCCCTGCTGTCGCACCGGGAAGGCGGTGCCCGGGTTCAGGCGGATCACCGAGTAGTCGAGGATCTCGTTGCGGGTGACGATGGTGCCGATCACGCCGGCGCCCTCGTTGCCCTTGAGGATGACCGGGGAATCGATACGGTCACTGCAGTGGGCAGCGGTGAACGCGACCGGCGCGCCGGTGGAATCGAACCCCGCGGCGGTGATCGTGCAGCCCGCCGTTCCGCCGACGAGGACGGGCGTGCCGCCTCCGACCGGGGCCGCAGCCTGTGCCGCGGCAGGAGCGACCAGGGCGGTGGCGCCGGCCATCACGGTCGCCGCGGCGAACCGCGCCAGACGGGTGAACCTCATGAGCGTGTCCTTCCCACCCCGGCCGAAATGACGGGGTCTACGCTCCCGACAGCGTAGCGGCAGGTCGGCCGGTATGCACAGCGCACAGCGTCACTCCGTCCCGCTACCTCCGTCTGACAACCGCTGCGGGTGTCACGAACCCTCGACGGTGATCCGGATCGTCGGCCGCAGTGCCGGGTCGCCGTCGATGTGCGCCCAGATGGCGGAGACCACCGGCTCGAGGAACAACTCCCCGACCTGACCCATGAGGGTTCGTACGACCTGCACCTTGTCCGAGCTGCGCGTGGACGCCAGGCCCTCGGTGCGCAGCCCCTCCACCACGCGGGTGGTGAGGTCCACGATCGCCTCGAGCAGCGGTCCGCCGCGTCCGTCCGGTTCGAGGAGCGCCCGGTTGAGGTACTGCACGATCACGGGGTTCCGCTCGAGCATCTCGCGGACCGCCGCGTCGCGGGCCGCCACGACAGCCGCGGCCGGCCCCGAGTGGTCGACGGTCGCCAGTGTCTGGACCACGCTCTCCACCACCACCTCGTCCACAGCCCGTCGGAGCCCGTCCTTGGTCCCGAAGTGGTGCTGGATGAGGCCGATCGTCACCCCGACCTCCGCGGCGACCCTACGCATGGAGACGCGGTCCTCGCCGTACTCCGCGTACAGCTCCAGGGCGGCCCGGCGGATCCGCGACCGCGCGGTGGCATCTCCGGCGGCGGCGCTCGTCCAGGAAGCCGCCTGCTCGGCTTCGTCCCCGGCCACGGTCCCCACCTCGTCTCCCCTGTGTGTCCCGGCGCCGACGGCGCCACTCGCACACCGACCATACACTTGCATGCCATGCAGTTGTATAGTGGCGGCAGTCAAGGCCGCAACGGCCCCGATACGCATCACTCTGGAGCCGCCCCGTGTTCGAGCCCGCCCCCTTCCGCTCCCCCTGGATGACCGAGGACCTGGACGCTCTGCGCGCCCACACCCGGGCATTCCTCGAGAAGGAGACCGTCCCTAACCTCGAGCGCTGGGCCGAGCAGGGCGCCGTGGACCGCGAGTTCTGGAACAAGGCCGGCGACGCGGGCCTGCTGTGCATCTCGATCCCCGAGGAGTACGGCGGGGGCGGCGGCACCTTCGCCCACGAGGCGGTCATCGCCGAGGAGCAGACCCGCGCACTGGACGACGGCTGGGGAAACTCGGTCCACTCGACGATCGTGGCGCACTACATCCTCCAGTACGGCACGGAGGAGCAGAAGCAGCGTTGGCTGCCCAAGCTCGCCACCGGCGAGATGGTCGGCGCGATCGCCATGACCGAGCCGGGCGCCGGATCCGATCTGCAGGCGCTGCGCACCACCGCCACCCGTGACGGTGACAGCTTCGTGGTCAACGGTTCCAAGACCTTCATCTCCAACGGCATGCACGCCGACCTGGTCATCATCGTGGCCCGCACCGGCGGCGAGGGCGCCCAGGGACTGTCCCTGGTGGTCGCCGAGACCGCCGACCTGCCCGGGTTCGATCGCGGCCGCAAACTCGACAAGATCGGCCTGAAGTACCAGGACACGATGGAGCTGTTCTTCAACGACATGCGCGTGCCCGCCGGCGACATCCTCGGCGGCGAGGCCGGCGAGAGCCAGGGCTTCATCCAGCTCATGCAGCAACTGGGCCAGGAACGCCTCATCATCGCCGTGACCGCCGTGGCCGCCGCCGAGACCGCGGTCCGGCTGGCCACCGAGTACGCCAAGGATCGCGAGGCGTTCGGCAAGCCGATCCTCAAGTTCCAGAACCTGCGCTTCGAGCTGGCCGAGTGCAAGACCGAGGCCATGGCCGCCCGCACGCTGCTCGACCACTGCATCGGCCTGCACCTGCGGGGCGAGCTGGACCCGGCCACCGCCTCCATGGCCAAGTACTACTGCACCGACAAGCAGTGCGAGATCATCGACCGCAGCCTGCAGGTCTTCGGCGGCTACGGCTTCATGACCGAGTACCCGATCGCCCGCATGTACGCCTCGGCGCGCGTGCAGAAGATCTACGGCGGCACGAACGAGATCATGAAGGAACTGATCTCGCGCACTCTCTGATCCCTCCCTTCGCCCGCCAGAGCCGCTGCCCGGCTGCACGGTCCGCTTCCCGCCATCGGGGAGCGCATCGCCCAGCCGGGTAGTGGATCTGCTACGTCAGGGGCGGGTGTCGGCGACGATCGCGCGTACGGCGTCACGGCCCGCCCGGTTGGCGCCCACGGTCGACTGGGACGGGCCGTAGCCGATCAGGAAGAGTCTGGGCTCGTCGAGCGCCCGCCCGGAGTCCACGCGGATCCCGCCCTCGGGGGTCCGCAGGCCGAGAGGCGCGAGGTGCGCCACCGCCGGCCGGAACCCGGTCGCCCAGAGGATGACGTCCGCCTCCTCGAGCCGCCCGTCCGGCATCCGGACGCCGTCGGGCTCGATGCGGGTGAACATGGGGTGGCGCACCAGGACACCGCGCGCCTCGGCCCGTTCGATCCAGGGGCCGCGGAACTGGCCGGTCACGCTGATCACGCTCTCCGGCGGCAGCCCCCGGCGGGTCCGGTCGGCGACACGGTCGATCGCGGCCGAGAAGTTCGCGGGCGCGGGCCCGGTCTCCCACTCGATGGGGCGGCGGGTCACCCAGAACGTGTCGGCGACCAGCGAGATCTCCTCCAGCAGCTGCGTGGCCGAGATACCAGCGCCCACGATCACCACCCGCTGGCCGGCGAACTCCTCAGCGGCGACGTAGTCGTGGACGTGGAGTTGGCGGCCGCGGAACGTCTCCTGGCCCGGGTAGCGGGGCCAGAACGGCCGGGACCAGGTGCCGGTGGCGTTGATGACGTGCCCCGCCGCCCAACGCTCGGCGCCGGAGCCGGAGCCGGAGCCGCCGGGGCGGTCCGTGCCGGCGTGGATGTCCGAGCCGTGTTCCGCGACGACGACGAGGTGCTCCCCCGCCCCGCCATCGGGCCCGTCACCGCCCCGCCGTACCGATCTGACCCGGACCGGCCGCCGGACGTCCAGGTCGAAGTACTTCTCGTAGTCGGCGAAGTAGGCGGGCAGTGCCCAGCGACTCGGGACGGTTCGGTCGACGCCCGGGACGGCCATCCCGGGCAGTTCGAAGATTCCGTTGACGGTGGCCATGGTGAGTGATTCCCACCGGTGCCGCCAGGCGCCGCCGGGGCCGTCCTCGGCGTCCAGCACCACGAAGGTGCGCTCCCCCGGCCTCGCCCGGCCCACCGGCACGAAGTCCCGCCGCTTCAGGTGGTAGGCGGCCGCGAGTCCGGCCTGGCCTGCGCCGATCACCACCACGTCGACCGGGCGGGGCGCGGGCGGGTGCGAGGTGGTCACCCCGCCATCCTGGCCCACCCGGGCCGCCCGGGGACTCTCCTGCCGGTCAGGCGCCGTCCGGCAACGAGGTGAAGTCGGGCTTTCGACCCTCGGCGAATGCCGCCAACGCCTCCGAGTTCGCGGGTCCACCGAGCAATTCCGCGAACATCCGGTTCTCCCGCTGCCGCGCCTCGGTGACCTGGCGGGCGATCGGCTCGGTCATCGCCTTCTTGACCGCGCGCAAGCTCGAGACCGGCAGCGCGGCCAGGCGGGTGGCGTGCGAGGTGGCCTCGGCCATCAACTCCTCCGGCGCGCACAGCCGCCAGACCAGACCCATCTCGTGCGCCTCCTCGGCCGAGATCCACTCCGAGGACAGCAGCACCCAGGCGGCGTTCTGGTGGCCGACGAGCCGCGGGATCAGGTAGCTCGAAGCGGCCTCAGGAGCCACTCCGAGACTGGTGAAGGGGCACTTGAGCCGGGCCCCCTCGGCCATGAAGGCCAGATCCACGAACCCGAGCAGGGTCACCCCGATGCCCAGGCCGAGACCGTTGACCGCCGCGACGAGGGGCTTGTCGAACGCGATCAGCGCGTCCACCAGGAGGTTGAAGCCGTGTTCCTCGGTGCTCGCTTCGGCGTCGGCCCCCGGGACGGCCACCTGCTCGGCCAGTTCCATCAGATCCGTCCCGGCGCTGAACGCCCGGCCTGTGCCGGTGAGCAGGACGACCGCGACCGTCGGATCGACCGCGGCGTCACGGAGTGCGGCGGCCACGGCGGTGTACAGGGCGCCGTTGAAGGCGTTGAGCGCCTCGGGGCGGTTCATGGTGAGCGTGCGGACACGGTCCGCGTCGTGCACCTCGAGAATGTCGGCGTGCGTGGTCACGTGGAGAGCTCCTCAGCTGTCGGCGCCCGGGACGGGCTCTCCGAGGTAGACGGACTTGAGTTCGGTGTACTGCGCGAGCCCCTCGGGTCCGAACTCGCGGCCCACGCCTGAGGCCTTGAATCCGCCGAACGGTGCGGCGAAATCCATGGTGTACGTGTTGACGCCGTAGGTGCCGGTCCGCACGCGGCGGGCCACGCCCAGACCCGCGTCGCGGTCACCGGTCCACACCGTGCCCGCGAGGCCGTAGTCGGAGTCGTTGGCGATGCGCACGGCGTCGTCGACGTCGTCGTAGGCGATCACCGACAGGACCGGACCGAAGATCTCTTCCTGCGCGATACGCATGGAGTTGTCGACCCCCGCGAACACTGTGGGCCGCACGTACCAGCCGCTCTCCAATCCGTCCGGCCGCCCGGTTCCGCCGGTGAGCAGCCGTGCCCCCTCCTGCCGGCCGATCTCGATGTAGGAGTTGACCCGCTCCTGCTGCCGTCGGGCGACCATCGGGCCGATCTCGGTGGCCGGGTCCAGCGGGTCGCCCACGACCATCGAGCCGATGCCCTCTGCCAATGCCTCGGCGACCTCGTCATGGCGCTCCCGGCTGACCAGCACCCTGGTCTGGGCCACGCACGCCTGGCCGGAGTTCATCACGCCCAGGAACTTCATGCCCTCGACGACGGTCGTCAGGTCGGCGTCGTCGAGAACGATCGCCGCGGACTTGCCGCCCAACTCGAGTGAGCACCTCTTGAGCTGCTCGCCGCAGATCGCGCCGATCTTCCGGCCCGCCTCGGTCGAGCCGGTGAACGCGACCTTGTCGACCCCGGGGTGTCGCACCAGGTGCTCGCCCACCTCGCGGCCGCCGGCGACGATGCTCACCACCCCCTCGGGCACGCCGGCCTCGATGAGCAGGTCGGCGAGTAGATAGCTGTCGAGCGGTGTCTCGGGTGCGGGCTTGACCACGATCGTGCAGCCGGCGAGCAACGCCGGGATGACCTTGGACAGCACCGTGAACTGGGGGACGTTCCACGGTGGGATCGCCGCGACCACGCCGACCGCCTCACGGCGCACCATCACCTCGCCGCCGAGTGCCCCGGCGCGGGTCTCCTCCCAGGGGAACTCGCGCGCGATCTTCGTGAATGCCTCGATCATCATCCAGGGGGCCGGCGCCTGGGCGAGGTTACTGAAGGAGATCGGTGAGCCCATCTCCGTGGAGATCACGGTCGCCATCTCCTCGAGTCGCGCGGCGTACAACGCGGACAGTCGCGCCACCACCTCGATCCGCTCGTCCGGGGTCATCCGTGGCCACGGCCCGTGGTCGAAGGCCTCGCGTGCGGCGGTCACCGCGGCATCGATGTCCGCGACAGAGCCGTCGGGCACCCGGGCGACCACGTCCTCAAAATGAGGGCTGATCACCTCGATCATCGCGTCGGTCTCCGGCCGGCGCCACTGCGTGCCAATCAGCAGGGCGTCGCGGTCGAGTGAGGTGGTCATGGGCTTCTCCTGCCGTCACCGGACGTTCGTCCATCGCATCGGACATGCGGACAGACACCTGTCCACCATAGGAGGTGGCCGCCGTGCGCGGCGCGGTTTCCGGCGGCCGCACCGAGCCGGGCCGCGTCGAGCGGGCCGCAGCGAGGGGCGCAGCGAGTGTGCGCGTCAGAAGACGAGTACGGGTTTGACGACCTTGCCCGCCGCGACGTCCTCGACCGCCTCGTTGATCTGGTCGAAGCGATAGGTGGTGACGAGCGAGCCCAGCGGGAGGTCGCCGGCACGGTACATCCCCAGCAGCTCCGGGATCATGGTCCTGGGATCCGAGTCGCCCTCGATGCAGCCCCGTACGATCTTGCCGTTCTGCATGAGGTCCACCGCGTCGAGCTCGATCTCCGGAGCCCCCAGGCCCACCACGACGAAGGTCCCGCGCGGTGCGAGCGCCCGGACGGCCTGCTTGATGACCTGCGGCACCGCGGTGGTGTCGACCCCAGCGGTCGCCCCGCCACCGGTGAGCTCGCGGATACGCTCGACAAACGACCCGTCGGGCAACTCGGACGGATTGACGCCGACAGCACCGAGACCTGCGGCGGCCTCCAGCCGGGAATCCTTGGTGTCCACGGCGATGATCGTCTGCACTCGCCGAGCTCGGGCCGCGGCGACCGCCGACAGCCCGACCGCCCCGGCGCCGTAGATCACGAGACTCGAGGCCGGATCGGGGTCGATGGTGTTGAGCACCGCGCCGGCGCCCGTCTGGAAACCACAGCCGAACGGGGCGGCTATCGACAGGTCCATGTCGGGGTCGACCACCACGACGTTGTCCGGGGAGGCGATCGTCAGCTCGGAGAAGCTGGACTGGCCGAAGAACGAACCGGCCACGGCCGCGCCGTCGCGGTGGAACGTGGTCGACCCGTCCCCCCGGTAGCCCAGGTAGTTCAGCGCCATGGCCTGCCTGCAGTAGCCGACCTCCCCGGCCTGACAGCGATCGCACTCGCGGCACGAGCGGAAGCTCATCACCACGTGATCGCCCACCTTCACGCCCTGGACATCCGCGCCGACGGCCTCGACGACTCCGGCGCCCTCGTGGCCGAAGACCCGGGGGAACATCTCCTCGGGAAGCATCATCTTCATCGTGATGTCGGTGTGACACAGACCCACGGCCTTGACGCGAACCAGAATCTCGTCGGAGCGGGGCTCGTCGATCTGGAGCTCGGATAGCTGGAAGGGCTGCCCCGGGCCTTCGACGACTGCTGCACGGGTCTTCATGAACGGGGCCTCCGAGTATGGACGCGACAGTGTCGACGGACTTCTGTCTAGACGTCTGTCCACGTTATGGGGCACTCCACCCGGCCACAAGGCTTTCCCTCGCAGGGCGGCAGCGCACCGCGCAGGCGGGTAGGCGTGGGAGGTCCGGCGGCATGGTGGCCGAAGCAGGGTTAAAGGCCAGAATGTGTGTATGGATACCCGGATTTAGTGGGTGTGGCCTGCGGTGATGGTGGGTTGAACATGCTCTGAAAGCATGTTCGGTGTCGGTTACTCGGAATTCCCCGCCGTGTGGTGTATGTGCATCGAAGCAGGTCAGGAACGGCAAAACCAGTTCCGGTCGCACCCGCTGGCGGTGCCGCAATTGTGGTGCGTCAACGACCCAGTCGCGCCCAGATATCTCCCGCAAAGCCGAGCTCGATCAATTCCTGACCTGGCTCCTCGGCGACCGCAGGCCCGA
>NZ_JBSHML010000013.1:0-112876 GCF_053645335.1 Dietzia sp. NPDC055340
TGAGCCAGGATCAAACTCTCCATAAAAGCTTCTCAGCACTACGAAAAGCACAATCCAAGCAAACAAACAAACCAAAAACTGGCTGTTCAAAAAAACGCGACCCCCACGACAGGGATGTGAAAGGGTCGCAACCAAACAAAAAATTTGGCACTATCACAAACAAAACACACTGTTGAGTTCTCAAACAACACCCACACACCGATCCACCGCGATACACTCACCACAGCTTCACAGGGAAGATCCTGCAACCGCCGCCCTCCCGGGCAACTTCTCCAGCCTAGCAGCAACAACTCCCAGTTCCAAAACCGGGCATTCTCACCGCCACACTCTCGAAGCCGCACCCCTTCGGGGCAACTTCTCCAGCCTAGCAGGCTCTCCGTCCCCGGTCAAAACCGGGACTTTCTCGAACCCGCCTCGCAAGAAGCAACCGCCCTGGTCCAAGGCCCGGAACCTCTCGGCCCGAACCCCGCTCCCTGGCGGCTCCGATAAAGTTACACGCACCCCAACACAACACCAAATCCCCAGTTCAAACAGGGTATCTCGAGCATCTGTCCGAGCAACTGCACTTCGGACGCGGCACCAAGCGGGTCCGAAACCGCCCTAAACCTCCAACAACGGGTAGGGATCCGGCCTATCGCTGGGTCGGGACCCGTTCGATGTCGCCGCCCAGGGCACGGACATCTCCCACGAAGTCGGAGTATCCGCGGTCGATATGGAAGACCTCGCACACCTCGGTGACATCGTCGGCGCACATGCCGGCCAGTACCAGTCCGGCGCCCGCGCGGATGTCGCTCGCCCACACGGTGGCCGAATCGAGCCGTTCGCGTCCGACGATCTTGGCGTGGTGACCGTCCGTCTCGGCATCGACGCCCATACGGACCATCTCCTCCACGAAGCGGAACCGCGCTTCGAAAAGGTTCTCGGTGACGACCGAGACTCCCTCGGACACGGAGGCGAGTGCGATCGCCATCGGCTGGAGGTCCGTGGGGAACCCGGGGAACGGAAGCGTCCGGATGTCCCGGGCGCGGGGCCGCCCCTCCTGGCTCACTCGAACCCAGTCGGTCCCGGTCTCCACCTCGGCACCGACCGCTCGAAGGTTCTCGAGCACCACGTGGATGAACATCGGGTCGATTCCGCTGACCTTGACGTCGCCGCGGGTCATCACCGCGCCCATCGCCCAGGTCGCAGAAACGATGCGGTCGCCGATCACCCGGTGGGTCACGGGCGTGAGCCCGTCGACCCCCTCGATGGTGATGGTGCTCGTACCGGCGCCGCTGATGCGCGCGCCCATCTCGTTGAGCAGGTCGCAGATGTCCACGATCTCGGGCTCACGGGCGGCGTTCTTCAGCACGGAGGTCCCCGGGGCGAGCACGGCCGCGGTCACGAACGTCTCGGTGGCGCCGACGGACGGAAAACTCAGGTTGTAGGAGGCGCCTCGTAGCTCGGTCGCCTCGGCAACCAGACGACCGTGGTCCATGTGGGTCTGCGCGCCCAGGGCGTTGAGCCCGTTCTGGTGCCAGTTCAGGGGACGACTGCCGATGGCGTCGCCGCCGGGCATCGCAATAACCGCTCGGTGATGCCGTCCGACGAGCGGGCCGAGGATGCACACGGATGCCCGCAGCCGCTGGGCCGCCTTGTCGTCGGCGACATGCCCGAGCTCGGACGGGGTGTCGATGACGACCGTGCCGTCGCTGATCTCCACCGCGCATCCGAGATGCCGCAGGACATCGGCCATCGCCGGAACATCGGAGATGCTCGGGCAGTTGGTCAGCGTGGTGCGGCCCTCCGCCATCAAGGCGACGGCCATCAGCTTCAGCACGCTGTTCTTGGCGCCGGCGACGGCGATCTCGCCGTTCAGACTCGTTCCGCCTCTGACGAGGAAGCTCTCCTCGCGGGACGTGGGGTTACCGCTCACGGGTCCACAGTATGCGAGATCTCGCCCGGAACCGCGGAACGACGTGGTGGTCGGCCGCGTAGGTTGACTGTCATGGCTGTTCATCTGACGAAGATCTATACCCGCACCGGCGACGACGGCTCGACCGGGCTGTCCGATTTCTCACGCGTGAGCAAAAACGACCCCCGGTTGGTGGCGTACGCGGACTGCGACGAGGCCAATGCGGCGATCGGCGTGGCGATCACCCTCGGTGGTCTCGACGACCGGGTTGCATCCGCGCTGCGAACGGTGCAGAACGACCTGTTCGACGCCGGGGCCGACCTCGCGACGCCGATCGAGGAGAACCCCAAGTACCCGCCGCTGCGTATAGAGCAGGCATACATCGATCGCCTCGAGGGCTGGATCGACGAGTTCAACGAGGAACTGGCGGACCTGACCTCGTTCATCCTGCCGGGCGGCACGCCGGCCGGCGCGTACCTGCACGTGGCGCGCACGGTGGCCCGCCGCGCGGAGCGGGCGGCGTGGGCTGCGGTCGAGGCCCACCCCGAGACCACCTCGGTGCTGCCGGCGAAGTACCTCAACCGGCTATCGGACCTGCTGTTCGTGCTGGGCCGTGTGGCCAACCCCGAGGGCGATGTCCTGTGGGTGCCGGGCGGCGAGCGCTGACGATCAGGGCAGGGCGCCCATCCGGCGGGCGGCGTTGACCGCCTCGAACCGGGTGTGCGCGTCCAGCTTGCGCATCACGGAGCGCAGGTAGCTCTTGACGGTCTCCGCGCCGATACCCATGTCGGCGGCCGTCTCGATGTTGGTCTTGCCCTGGGCCACGCAGGCCAGCACGTCGAGCTCGCGGCGCGAGAGCCGCGCGGTGGGCATCTCCGGCGGCGGGGAGACCATCTCGGCGCAGATGCGCTCGAGTTCGGCCCGGACGTCCGGGTCCTCGGTGCGAGAGGCCAGCATCCGCAGCCGGGCGTGGGTCTCCCGCATCCGCTCGTTGGACAGCACCTCGTCCCAGCGGCCCTCGCCGGCGCCGGGCCCGACGGGCGCGGCACCGCGGGCGGCGAGCGCGTCGTTGACCGCGATCTCTTGTTCCAGGGCGCGCGCGGTCGCGGCCATCTGGTTGAGGACCTTCTCGCCGAACCGGACTGACGAGTGCACGCCCGCGTACAGCACGGCGCGGACGTCCTTGCCCACCACGACCGGGATGGCGGCCATCGACCGCAGCCCCTCGGACAGCACCGGCAGGTCGTACTCGTGGGTGATCACGCCGGCGCGCGGGTAGTCGGCCACGCCGACGGGCTTGCCGGTGGCCATGACACGTCCGCCGACGCCGGCACCGTAGTGGACCATGAGGTCCTTCATGGCCGAGGTGCGCATTCCGAGCGACTCGGAGAGCACGAGGGTGTGCCCCTCCCCGACCACGCCACCGATGGTGACGGGGATACCGGTGGAATCCCGCAGCGCGGCGATCGCACGACGGACCGAAGCAAGATCCCGCTTGCGCTGCTGAGCGTCGCCGGTCACGCCACCGCTTCGGCCGCTCTTCTCCTCGTCCACGCGGTCTCCTCACTCGTCCGTGCACCACCCCCACAGCAGGGTCGTCTGCTCCCCCCGCACGTGCGACACACCACTATCGTCAGCGCCACTATACGCACGTGGTCGGGGCGCCGCCGACCGGATCTCGGACTCGGTGGCCGAGCGGCCGGGGGTACCGGTGCTCACTTCCCGCCCGAGCCCGCCTCAGGGGGTGAAGGCTGGATCGAATGCCTCGGGATCTTCGGGGTCCACCATCATCGCGGCACTGCCGGTGACCGGCGTGGACCGCTGCTCGTCGTAGATCCATTCCTCCACATCGCTGGAGTCCGGGTCACCGATCAGGTACGGGTGCAGGCCCAGCGCGGCATCGGCGTCGACCGTCTCGCCGGGTGACAGCACCGCGTCATCGAGGAAGCCGGCGACGTCGTCGTCGTCCATCTCCACGCCGATCACCACGAGACCGTCAGGTACCGCTCCCCCGTCGTCGACGGCCGCGTCCTCACCCACGGCGCGCAGTTCGAGCCGGCGCCCCACGAGCGCCACCTCGTAGCGGCGCGGACCGTCGACGGTGGCCAGGGTCAGTGTCCCCTTCGCGCGATACGCGCCGGTGGGCGGTGTCGCGACGGTCGTGAGGAAACGGCGCGGGTGCAGGTGCCCGGCGGGCCTGACGGTGACGGCGGTGTAGGCGTCGTGGAGGTGCGGGTGGTCGTGGTGCCCGGGGTCGCCGTGGTCGCCGCCAACCGGGCCGTCCGACTCGGCCGCCGCGGTGGTCGCTGCGGTGGGCACCGCGGTGGGGGCGACGCCCAACAGCAGGCCGGCGGGAACGGCACCGCGCACCGCGGGCAGCACCGGGACGCGCGGCGCGTGGGCGCGGATCGTCGTGCGCAGCGCAGTGAACCGCTCGCGGGTGACGAGGTCGCATTTGTTGACGACGACGAGGTCGGCCTCCGCGAGGTGCGTGGCCAGTCGCGGGTGGCGCGCCATGGCGTCGTCAAGGCCTTCGGCGTCGACCACCTGGATCATCCCGGCGTGACGCACGATGTCGCGGGGTACGTCATGCACCATCCGCGACAGGATGGCCGGCTCCGCCAGTCCGCTGGCCTCGATCACCGCGAGATCCATGCCGAGCTCGGGGTCGGCCAGGCTGATGAGCGCCTCGCCGAGTTCACTGGCGTCGACCTCGCAGCAGACACAGCCGTTGGCCATCGAGACCATCGAGTCGACCTGACCGGCGATCGCGCCGGCGTCGACGTTGATGTCGCCGAAGTCGTTGACGATGGCCGCGATCCGCAACCCGGGCGCGCCGGAGAGCAGGTGGTTGAGCAGGGTCGTCTTCCCGGCGCCGAGGTAGCCGGTCAGGACCAGGACCGGCAGGGGCTCGCCGGGGGCGCGGTGGATCCCGGGTGCGGGTGCGGGGCCGGACTCGACGTCCCGGCCCCGCGCCTCACCCTGCGGCTGCTGACTCAGCGGCGGTTCGATCAGCGCTGCCACTCGGGCTTGCGCTTCTCGGCGAACGCAGACATCCCCTCGGTCTGGTCCTCGGTGGCGAACAGCGCGTAGAAGGCGTTCTGCTCGGCGAGCAGGCCCTCCTCGAGCGTGGTCTCGAAGGACCGGTTGACGGCCTGCTTGGCCACCGCGGCGGTGGTCTTGCTCATGGAGGCGATCTTGTCGGCGACCTTCATGGTCTCCTCCAGCAGCTCGGCGGCCGGCACGACACGGGTGACCAGTCCCGAGCGCTCGGCCTCATCGGCGTCCATCTGGCGGCCGGTCAGGCACAGGTCCATGGCCTTGGCCTTGCCCACGGCGCGGGTGAGACGCTGCGAGCCGCCCATTCCCGGGATGACCCCGAGGGTGATCTCCGGCTGGCCGAACTTGGCATTGTCGCCGGCGATGATCATGTCGCACATCATGGCGAGCTCGCAGCCACCGCCGAGAGCGAAGCCGGAGACGGCCGCGATGATCGGCGTGCGGGCGGTGGTGAGGCGCTTCCAGTCGTGGAAGAAGCGCTCGAGGTAGATGCCCGGGTAGGTCTTGTCCTTCATCTCCTTGATGTCGGCGCCGGCCGCGAAGGCCTTCTCCGAACCGGTGATGACGATGCAGCCGACGCCGGGGTCGGAGTCCAGCCCCTCGACCGCCTCGACGACCTCCTTCTCCATGGCGCTGCTGAGCGCGTTGAGCGCCTTGGGCCGGTTGAGCGTGATGATCGCGACGCGATCCTTCTGCTCGACGAGGATGTTCTCGAACTGCTTTTCCGTCACGGACATGCGGTGTCTCCAGTCTGCGTCAGCGGTTACTTGGAATTCCTTGTAAAAAAGCTCCGGGCCCGATGCTAGCCCGTCACCGGGCCAGCGGTCCCCCGTTCCACAGCCCCGACCGTACGACCTCGCCGTGCTCGACGGTCGCTGGCGTCGCCTCGGGGAGGATCGGCGTGTACCGCACGAGGGAACCCCAGTCGCGGTCCCAGTCGTGCTCGAGGTAGGTGGGCACGGTCTCGCCCTCCTGGAGCAGCTCGATGAACCCGAGTGGCCCGCCACCGTCCCAGTCCTGCCAGGTGTTGGTGGAGCTCACGGCCAGGCCGCGGTCGGGCAGAACACGGTATTCGGGCAGCTCGTGGATGCCGGCGAACTCGTCAAACGGACGTAGGCACGGCACGTGGAACGCCACGGCCCAGTCGGGCAGCACCGGACGGGTGTGGCCGACCAGCTCCTGCATCGTGACGAGCTCCGGCATGCGCGGCGGGGTGAACGCGATCCACCGCTCCGGGTCCGGATCGAGGTCGCGCACCACCAGCCGGATCGCGGTGACGTCGGCGGGCATCGAGTCCATGGGCACGCGCAGGTTGCGCCATGCCGGCGCGGGGCCGATGTCCTCGGGCACCACCACGCCGGCGGGCTGGAACGGCTGGCCACTGGTCGCGTACTCCACGATCAGCGCGTCGCGGGCGAACTCGCCGGCCACGGCGACCGTGATGAGCGGGTGCTCGTCCGAGCGCTCCGGCAGCGGGTACCAGTCGGTGGTGGTCTCGGCGTTGAACTGCGCGCCGGTCTGGTGGCTGCCGAGTACGGGCACCCGTCCCGGGTCGAGGCCGAACGGCAGCACCGCGTGGCTGCCGTTGATGCCCTCGGCCATGCGAACGCCACCCTCGGTCCCGGCGGTCGTCGACGTGGTGTCGGACCCCTCGCCGGTGCCGGGCGTGTCGGTGTCGGCGGCCTGGGTCGCCGTGAGGTCGGTGCCGATACCGTCCGGGTGGAACCGGACGGCCTCGCCGCCGGCCTCGAGCTGATCGCGCGGCTCACCGAGGGGCTCCAGGAGCCCGGCGTTCGCGTCGGGCTCGGCGAGGACCGCGTCGGCGATGCCACACGGTTTGCCGGCCAGCGCATTGAGGTTCTGCAGACCCACGGAGTAGGCGGGGTACTGGTTACGTACCGCGGCCGCCATCGAGGCGACGATGACGACGACGACGAGCGCAGCCGCCAACCCGAGGGGCGCCTCCGACAGATCCCGCGCCAGGCGGACGACGGGGCCCCGATCGCGGGGCGGGGTCTCCTGCCCGGCCCGCGTCATGAACGGCTCGCGATAGTGCAGGACCAGGGCGGCGAGCAGCGACAGGAGCATCAGCCCCAGGAACACCGACGACAGGGCGATCCCTCCGATGGAGGGCTGGGCACCGCCCCACGGGATGCCGTAGATGGAGATGTACCACCAACCGTTGGTGGAGGTGAAGCTCAGCGCCAGGATGAAGAACACGGCTGCCAGGAACAGCATCCGGTTGCGCAGCGAGCGGGTCGCCGCCGGCAGTACCGCCATGGTGACGAGCGCGGCGAGCGCGGCGCCGATGGTCGCGAATGCCCCGAAGTGGTGGGTCCACTTGGTGGGGTTGAGCGCCATGAACACGATCGACATGGCGGCCATGCCGACGATGCGGCGAGCAGGCCCGACCGCGACGCCGGGGATCCGGCCCTTGCGGAACAGGATGGCCGCGCAGGTGATGAGCGACAGGAACATGGCCAGCACCCCGAAGCGGCGTGCGAGCGAGCCGTCCGGCGTGGGGTTCAGGAGCCACTCGTAGCGCCAGACCTCCTCGTACCAGCTGCCGCTGGGGCCGACCTCGCCGAGCAGTGAGGACGACTGCAACGTGGTGACGAGCGGCTGGTCGAGGAAGATCAGGTGCAGGATGCCGAGCCCTGCCGCGACCAGCGGGGCGATGGTGGGGATCCATCCGTCCCGCCTGGCTCTACGGATGATGAGCAGAAGCAGCGGCCGCGAGGCGGCGATGATCACGGCGATGCAGAACGTGCCGGTGGGCGCCGCGGACAGCGTGAGCCCGCCGATGATGAAACCGATCGCGGCCGGCAGGAGCCGGCCGGTCGCGAGTGCGCGCTCGAGCGAGACCCAGGTGGCCAGGACACCGAACGCGATGATCGGCTCGGGGCGTAGCCCGTTGTTGTAGGTCAGCCAGAAAGCGAGGAAGACCGCCGCCGTGCTCCAGCGGACCGCGGCCGCGCGTCGGGCTGCGATGCCCAGGCGCGGGATGACCTCTCGCGAGAGCAGGATCCACGAGCCGATACCCAACAGCAGCGCCGGGAGTCTCAGCCACACGCTGCCGAGCGTGAACGTACTGATCGCCGTGTACAGGTAGTACGGCATCCCGAACGGCGCATACGGAGCTCCGTAATATCGGAACACCTCCGGCATGTATCCACTGGAGACCGCCGCACGCGCCTCGGTGAGGATGTAGCCGTCGTCCGCGGTGTTGGCGCCGATGATGTGCCACACGAGGAGGATCGCCACCACGAGCAGGTCCAGCGGTCGCGGCTTCCACCAGCCCGGCGGCAGCACGCGTCGCCCGGCCCGGCCGTCGCGGAGATCGAGTCGGTGCAGCGCCACGAGCGACACGAGGATCGCGAGGATGCCCACCACGATCGCGATCTGCTTGATCACGGTCGCCTGCGTCGTATAGCGGGAGTCCACGGTGATGTCGACGGACATGCCTTCCGGCGCGGCCCCCTGGAGATCGGAGAACACGCCCACGACCTGGGGGCGTAGGTCCTCCTCGACCCGACCGCCGATTCCCTGCCCGTCGACCTCGAGGCCCAGGAACTCCGCGCCGATGGATCCCGAGTCGGCGACGACCCGGATCGTGGAGCATGCGCCGGGCGCGGCCACGGCATCAGTGGGCGCCGAGGCGATGAGTGCGTTGCGGCTGCGCACCTCGACGTTCGGGCCCGCGACCGACACCATGAGGGCGCGCGCGCCGGCCTCTTCGCCTGCCTGACGTGGCGCGGTGGAGACCAGCACCCCGTCTTCACGCCCCTGGTCACGCAGCTCCTGCACCGCGGTACAGGGGACGTCGACGGTGATGTCGAGCGGGTAGTAGGCGACCAGAGGTGCAGTGACCGGGTCGACCGTCCCGTTCTCGGGCCAGCTGATGGTCGAGGTGGTCTGCGTGACGGGCAGCAGTGGCACCACGATCGCCAGCAGAATTCCGATGAGGCCGCTGACCGCGGCGACGACTCCCCATCGCGGCCCCTTCCGGGGCTTCTCGGGAGCGGCGCGGACCTCGCTGGCAGTCGATGGCATGGCGTCCACGCTATAACGAGCACCTGACAATCCCTGAAACCGTGTGACCGTTCGGTGACCCCCGGCACCGCGCGTCGCTGCCCGCCCGCCGGTCACGGCCTTCCGGGCCGCGCGCTCCGGAGATGACGACCCGGAAAATGCGACGTGGACAGGGCATCGCAACAGAGATGGCGCAGCATTTATGCCGCAGAAATGACGAACGCGCCGAAGGGATTCCCTCCGACGCATCATGTCGTGGTGGCCAGGGCCGGGATCGAACCGGCGACCTTCCGCTTTTCAGGCGGACGCTCGTACCAACTGAGCTACCTGGCCCTAAGACAACCGGCGCATCCGGTGAAACCGAATGCGCCGGTCATCTCTGGCGACCCTGACGGGACTCGAACCCGCGACCTCCGCCGTGACAGGGCGGCGCGCTAACCAACTGCGCCACAGGGCCTCGCTCTTCGCTGTGCTCTTCGCACGAGAAAGAACATTAGTAGACGCGATGCGGATAACGCAAATCGGGCAACCCAGACCGTGCTTTGCGCAGGTCAGGACGCTTTTCTTCGGGTGCTCGATGCCCGCTGCCCGCGACCGCGCATCGCGCACCGCCTGCAGCCCGGCCGATCCCATCCGGACCCCCTCCCAGGAGGACGCACTCTCCACCCTCGCCCCCGTCCGTTGGGGCCACACACCCTCCACCTGCCCTCCGGCTCCTTACACCGGCCCGTTGCGCTGCCCCTCGGTCGACTTACGCACCTGGTCTGCTCAGATCGGTGCTACTTACGCGCCCGGTTTGGTCCATTCCGGACGCGCAAGTCCATCGCAGGCACAGGTACAGGTGCCGCTCGACCCGGCCGGCCGCCCCTCCGCCCGAACTCCGAAATGCAGGAAGTCCCGGCCACCACCACCGTGGTGACCGGGACTTCCCGATCGCGTACCCCCTACGGGATTCGAACCCGCGCTGCCGGCGTGAAAGGCCGGTGTCCTAGGCCGCTAAACGAAGGGGGCGCCGCCACGTC
Source organism: Dietzia sp. NPDC055340 (assembly GCF_053645335.1). Taxonomy (NCBI): domain Bacteria; kingdom Bacillati; phylum Actinomycetota; class Actinomycetes; order Mycobacteriales; family Dietziaceae; genus Dietzia; species Dietzia sp. NPDC055340. The sequence goes on from NZ_JBSHML010000013.1 coordinate 10,009, forward strand.
CGGGGTCACCGGTCCGCAGCGGGATTCAGTCTAGGGCACCATCCGCCGGGCGACTAAACCGCCCGCGGAAGCGACCGGTATCGTGTCCGATGCCCCTATAGCTCAGTTGGTAGAGCTACGGACTTTTAATCCGCAGGTCGCCGGTTCGAGCCCGGCTGGGGGCACCACTACCTCTCGGCCCAGGCGCAGGTGCAGACCGGGGCATCGACCTCGGCCGATACCGAATCCGCCGCTCTGACGCCGCTGCCGCCCTGCCCCGCCGGGTGCGCATTTTGGACCTGCCCGCCGAGCGCTGGGACACTTACGGTATGTCCGCTCCCACCGCCCCGTCGGCACCCGCACTGCGCATCGGCCCCTACGCGCTCGACTCACCGGTCGTCCTCGCGCCGATGGCCGGTGTCACCAACGTCGCGTTCCGCACGCTGTGCCGTGAGTTGGAGCAGGAGCAGCAGGGTTCGGTGTCGGGTCTGTACGTGTGCGAGATGGTCACCGCGCGGGCGCTGGTCGAGCGCCAGCCGGCGACGCTACACATGGCCACGTTCGCGCCCGAGGAGTCTCCCCGCAGTCTGCAGCTGTACACGGTGGATGCCGAGTACACGTACCAGGCGGCCAAGATGATCGTCGACGAGAACCTGGCCGACCATATCGACATCAACTTCGGATGCCCGGTCCCCAAGGTCACGCGCCGCGGTGGCGGGTCCGCGATCCCCTACAAGCGCAGACTGTTCCGTTCGATCGTCGCGGCCGCGGTCCGCGCCACCGAGGGCACGGATATCCCTGTCACGGTGAAGATGCGCGTCGGGATCGACGACGAGCACCACACCCATCTCGACGCCGGCCGGATCGCTGTCGAGGAGGGCGCCCAGGCGGTCGCGCTCCACGCCCGCACGGCCGCGCAACGCTATTCGGGTGAGGCCGACTGGTCGCAGATCTCGCGTCTGGTCGAGCACGTCGGCGCCGTCTCGGACGTGCCCGTGCTGGGCAACGGCGACATCTTCTCCGCCGAGGACGCGGTGCGCATGGTCGATGAGACCGGCTGCGCGGGCGTCGTGATCGGCCGCGGCTGCCTGGGCCGGCCGTGGCTGTTCTCCGAGCTCGCCGCGCGCCTGTCCGGCCGCGAGGCCCCGACCCCTCCCACGCTCGGCGAGGTCTCCCGGATCATGTACCGACACGGCGAACTCCTCGCGCAGCATCACGGGGAGGACAAGGGGATGCGCGACATCCGCAAGCACGTCGCCTGGTACCTGCGCGGTTTCCCGGCCGGCTCGGAGAAGCGTGTGGCCCTGTCCGCCGTCCGCACCCTCGACGACCTGGCGGAGATGCTCTCCGATCTGCCACCGGACGAGCCGTTCCCCGCCGACGGTTACGGCCCGCGCGGCCGCCAGGGCTCGCCGTCGAAGGTGCTGCTCCCCGAGGGCTGGCTCGACGATCCGGAGGATGACGCGGTGGCGCTCGAGGGCGCCGACGCCCAGAACTCCGGCGGCTGATCCTCGTCCCTTCCGAGATGTTCACCGGGCGTTCATGGCTGCTCCCCGATCGCACGGTTGACATGCGGGTATCCTGTTGACATGCGTCTTGTTTACTCCGAAGAACTCGCGGACCTGGCCACGTCCATGGCCAGAATGTGCTCGTTGGGTACCGACAACATGGAGCTGGCCACGCACGCGCTGCTCCAGGTGGATCTGGTCACCGCCGAGAAGGTCCTCGAGTCTGCCTCGGAGATGTCACGTCTGGCCACGGAGAACGAGGAGCGTGGTTTCGCGCTGCTGGCCCTGCAGGCCCCGGTCGCGCGCGATCTGCGCCAGGTGGTCACGTCCATCCAGCTCGTGCAGGACCTCGTCCGGATGGGCACGCTCGCGTGTCACGTCGCGAAGATCGTCCGGCGTCGCCACCCGGAGCCTGTACTGCCGGAGCCGGTCAACGGTTACTTCGCCGAGATGGGCCGCGTCGCCGTCTCGCTGGGCCGCTCGGCCACGGAGGTGCTGCTCAACCGGGATGCGGAGCAGGCAGCGACTCTCGCCCAACAGGACGACGCGGTGGATGATCTGCGCCGCCACCTGTTCACCCTCCTCACCGTGCGGGAGTGGAAGTACGGGGTCGCGTCGGCGGTGGATGTCACGCTGCTGGCCCGGTACTACGAGCGCTTCGCGGACCACGCCGTCGAGGTCGCGCAGCGCGTGATCTTCCTGGCGACCGGCGAGTACGCCAATCTGGGCGAGGACGACCCGGACCATTCCTCGACCCCCAACGAGGAGCTGGTCCGCCGGTTCACCGAGACGGACCGCAGCTTCCAGGAGCGGCGCGCGAACGGCCCGGCCTCGGGCGACGAGCCGTCCGGGGAGTGACGGCCGCCGGGACGGGGTCGACGACGACGAGACGCCGCGGCCCCGGCCCCACCCACTCGGGAGGACGCCCCTCCCCCGACGCATGACATCAGAACCGCCCCGGTTCCGGCCAGTAGACCGGAACCGGGGCGGTTCTGATGTGGAGGGCTGTCTCGGCTCAGCCGAAGCGGCCGGAGACGTAGTCCTCGGTCTGCTTGTTCTCCGGGTTGGAGAAGATCTTCTCGGTCGCGTTGACCTCAACCAGCTGGCCGGGCATGCCGGTGGCCTCGAGCGAGAAGAAGGCGGTCTGGTCGGACACGCGCGCGGCCTGCTGCATGTTGTGCGTGACGATCACGATGGTGAACTCGCTCTTGAGCTCGGAGATGAGATCCTCCACCGCGAGCGTCGAGATCGGGTCGAGCGCGGAGCAGGGCTCGTCCATGAGGAGCACCTGGGGCTCGATCGCGATGGCGCGGGCGATGCACAGACGCTGCTGCTGACCGCCGGAGAGGCCGCCGCCGGGCTTGTCGAGGCGGTCCTTGACCTCGTTCCAGAGGTTGGCGCCGCGCAGCGACTTCTCGGCCACCTCATCGAGCTTCTTCTTGTTCTTGACACCCTGCAGGCGCAGGCCCGCGACCACGTTCTCCTTGATGGACATCGTCGGGAACGGGTTGGGACGCTGGAACACCATGCCGATGGTGCGGCGTACGGCGACGGGATCGACGCGCTTGTCGTAGATGTCCACGCCGTCGAGCTTGATGGAGCCCTTGACGGAGGCGCCCGGGATCTCCTCGTGCATGCGGTTCAGCGAACGCAGCACGGTGGACTTGCCACAGCCGGACGGCCCGATGAAGGCGGTCACCGAGCGCGGCGGGACGTGGAGATTGACGTCCTTCACGGCGTGGAAGTCGCCGTAGAAGATGTCGACGTTCTCGAGGTCGAGTCGCTTGGCCATTGGGGGTCCTTACTTCGTCTTGGGCGCGAGCGCCTTGGCGGCGAACGTGGCGAGGACGTTCGCCAGCGCGATGATGATGATGAGGGTGAGGGCGGCGCCCCAGATCCGGTACTGGCCGGCTTCGTTGGGGTTCGAGAGCTGGTTGTAGATGAGCAGCGGCAACGAGGCCATGTTGCCCTCGAACAGGTCGTAGTTGTAGCTCGCCGTGTAACCCACGAGGATCAGCACGGGGGCGGTCTCGCCCATGACGCGGGCGATCGCGAGGAACATGCCGGAGATCATGCCGGACAGTGCGGTGGGGACCACGACGCTGACGATGGTCTTCCACTTGGGCACGCCGAGCGCGTAGGAGGCCTCGCGCAGCTCGTCCGGGACCAGTTTGAGCATCTCCTCGGTCGAGCGCACGATCAGCGGCAGCATGAGCAGCACGAGCGCGAGGGCCACCGCGAAGGCGCTGAGGCTCAGCTGGAAGAACGTGACCCACACGCCGAAGATGAAGATGGCGGCGACGACGGAGGGGACGCCGGCGAGGACGTCGACCATGAAGGTCGTGGGCTTGGCCAGCCTGGACTCGGGGTACTCCACGAGCATGATGCCCGCGGCGACACCGAGCGGGATCGAGATGACGGCCGCGATGAGCGCCTGGACGAGGCTGCCGTAGATCGCGTGGCCGACGCCGCCGGCCATGGAGGACGGGGCGACGAGGAAGAACGAGTTGGTCCACCAGGTCGGGTTGAGCACCGCGGGCAGGCCCGAGGCGATCACCTTGTAGAGCAGTGCGACCAGCGGGATCACGGCGAGCACGAAGCACACGGTGAACAGGGCCGCGGCGGCCTTGTCCTTGACCTTGCGGCTGCCGGAGATCGGCAGGAAGGTCTCGGCCGGCTTGGCCGGCTTGGCGAGGTCTGTCGTGGGGGACATCAGCCGTTGACCTTTCCACCGGACACCGAGCGCGCGATGAGGTTGACGATGAACGTGAGGATGAAGAGCACCAGGCCGGCGGCGATGTACGCGCCGGTGGGCAGCGGGTGGTTGAACTCGGCGCTACCGGAGGCGATCTTCGAGGCGAAGGTGAAGCCGCCGTCGAACAGCGACAGCGTGCTCGGCGAGCTCGCGGCACGCAGGATGATGAGCACCGCGACCGTCTCGCCGAGGGCACGACCGAGCGCGAGCATCGAGCCCGCGATCATGCCGGACTTGGCGTACGGGAAGCAGGTCATCCGGATCTTCTCCCACTTGGTGGCGCCCAGGGCGAGGGCGGCCTCCTGGTGGAGGGAGGGGGTCTGGCGGATGGTCTCGCGCGACATCGAGGTGATGATCGGCAGGATCATGATCGCGAGCACGATGCCGGCGGTGAAGATGGTGCCGCCACCGGCGATGGAGACGTTGCCGTTGCTGAAGAGGAAGAACCAGCCGAGGTTCCGGTTGAGCCACTCGGCGAAGGGCACCATCCACGGGCCCAGCACGAGGAGGCCCCACATGCCGTAGATGATCGACGGCACGGCGGCGAGCAGGTCGATGAGCGCGGACAGCGACCGGGACAGCTTCACGGGCGCATACTGCACGAGGAACGTGGCGATGCCGATCGCGACCGGCACGGCCAGCAGCAGGGCGAAGATCGAGCTCAGCACCGTGACCTTGAGCAGGTCGAGGATGCCGAAGCGCATGTTCTCCGGATCGGTGGTGTTCCACTCGGACGAGGTGAAGAAGTTGACCTGGTCCTGCATCACCGACGGGGTCGCCTGGGTGACCAGAACGATGCCGATGAGCGCGATGAGCGCGACGATGACAGCACCCGCGGCGACGGTGAGGCTGCGGAAGACGGTGTCCCACTTCTTCGAGGACTTGGCGTCCAGAAGACTGGTGTCGCCGCCCGTGTCCGAGTTCGGCGCGAGACCGGAGCCGGGGTTGAGCGCGCCGGAGCCGGCGCTGTTCTTGTCGGCGTCGCGGTCGACGGATTCGTGAACTGTCATGAGACCTTCAGTCGCTCGGGGAAAAGCGGTCGTGCCGGGCAGATTGTGCGGTTCAGCGGCTAACCGCCTCAGCCACCGGGCCCGCCCCGCGTACGTTGCGGGCCCGATGACCGAGGACGCGGGCGGATCAGGTGATGCTGTTGATCGCGTCGGTGAGCTTGCCGCGGAACGCGTCCGGGATCGGGATGTAGCCCTCGGCCTCGAGCTGGCCCTGGACCTCTTCGTTCACGGCCACGTTCAGGAAGGACTTCACGGCCAGGGCCGTCTCGGGATCGGAGTAGTGCGAGCACACGATCTCATAGGTCGGCATGATGATCGGGTACGCACCCCCGACCTCGGGGACGTAGAACGACGAGGTGTCGATGACCAGGTCGTGCGAGTCCTCGTGCAGGAGCTTGGCCGAGTCGATGGTGGTGCCGGCGGTCTCGGCGTTGAGCTCGACTCCCTCGGCGTCGGCCGGGGTGATGACCTTGACCATGCCGAGGTCCTGGCTCTTGGCGTAGGACCACTCGGTGTAGGTGATGGTGCCCGGGGTCTGCGCGACGGCCGCGGAGACGCCCTCGTTGCCGCGGGCGCCCTCGCCCACGCCACCGTTGAAGGTCTTGCCGGCCTCATGGCTCCAGGCGTCGCCGGCGGCGGCCTCGAGGTACTTCTGGAAGTTGTCGGTGGTGCCCGACTCGTCCGAGCGGAAGATCACGGTGATCTCCTGGTCGGGGAGCTCGACGCCCTCGTTCTCCGCGGCGATGGCCGGGTCGTTCCAGTTGGTGATCTCGCCCTGGAAGATGCGGGCCAGGTTCTCGGCGGACAGCGCCACGTCGACACCGTCGAGGTTGTAGGCGATCGCGATCGGGCCGAAGACGGCCGGCAGGTTCCAGGCCGGGCCCTCACAACGCTCCTCGGCGGCGAGGTACTCGTCGTCCTTGAGCGGGGAATCGGAGCCACCGAAGTCGGTCTGGCCGCCGATGAACTCCTTGACGCCCGAGCCGGAGCCGTTCGAGTTGTAGTCGAGCGTGTGGCCGTCGCAGCTTCGGGCATAGGAGTTGGCGAAGATCGTCATCGCGTTGTTCTGCGACGAGGCGCCGGACGCGTTGAGGGTCGCCTTGCCGCCGCACTCGACACCGGGCAGAGCCTTGGCGGCCGTCTCGTCACCGCCGCCGGTGTTGTCGTCGGAGCAGGCGGCGAGGCCGACCGTCGTCAGGGCGGCGAGCCCGAGCAGGGCACCGGTGCGCTTGAAGTCCACAGATTCTCCTTGGTTCGTCCGGCGGGCTCCCCACCGGGCTCGTTCGTGGCGACTCTCGTCGCGTAGTCGGGCCGGGCGAACGCCCCGACGGGGAGAGAACCTAAGGCTCTGACGTGAACAACCCCGCGAATGCAGGTGAACGGTGAATGAACTGCCAGCGTGGGGGCTGTTCACCTGGGTCAGAGGCGACCGCCACTGGCACCCCCACCTGGGGCGTTCCTGAGAATCCCTCACGGAGTGCCAGCCGAAATCAACGGGAGGTATAGGTCACATCAACGTGTTCGACCCCGAACCCGAGCCTCTCGTAGGTGCGGATCGCCGGACGGTTGTCCCCCTCCACATAGAGGACGACGGACTCCGCACCGGCGGGCCCCTCCAGGTACTCGACGCCCACCGAGGTGAGCACGCCACCCAGGCCGCGCCCCTGGTCCGCGGGGTCGACGGCCACGACGTAGACCTCGCCCTCCACCGGTTCACCGGGCTCGGCGACGGTCTTGGTCCAGTGGAACCCGGCCAGTCGCGGCCCGCCGGAGGTGTCGACCGCGAGGAACACCGCCCCCGTGTCGACCCAGTCCACGGCCAACCGCTCGTCGAGCTGCGCGGCCGTCCAGCCGCCCTGCTCGGGGTGCCAGTGGAAGGCCGCGTTGTTGACGCGCAGGAACTCGGAACGGGCGTCCATGCCCGGCCAGCGCTCGCCGCCCTCCGACACCGCCTCGGCGAGCGTGCCGAGTTCGATACCCTCCACCGCCCGCCGCTCCGGCAGCGCCGGCCCCTCGGAGCCGCGTCGCCGCATCTTGAGCAGCTCGCGCGTGCGTGTCAGTCCCACCGAGCCCGCGAGAGCCACCGCGGAGGGCAGGTCGCCGTGCGCCCAGACGGCGGCGGCGGGTTCGCGTTCGAGGACGGCGCGCAGGAGCTGCGCGCCGATCCCCTGCCGCCGATGGTCGGGATGGACCACGAGCTCGACGGTCGCGTCGTCGCCGGTCCCGTCGATCTGCGCGTAGCCGACCGGCTCGCCCTCGGCACCACCGGCCCGCGCCACGAGATGCCGCACCGCGCGGGCCTCGGCACCACCGTGCAACGCGCGCAGGGGTTGTTCCCCGAGCGGCGCCACGCCGTCGGCCACCTCGGCCGCGCGTGCCACCGCCTCGATCCGCTCGGCGTCCAGCGCGTCCGGTGCCGTCTCGACGATCATGCGTCCCCTCCGTCTTCCCTGGGGTCCGTGGGCCGGACCGCCTTGTACCCGACGTTACGGACAGTGCCGATGAGGGACTCGTGATCCGGCCCGAGCTTGGCCCGTAGCCGCCGCACGTGCACGTCGACGGTGCGGGTGCCGCCGAAGAAGTCGTAGCCCCAGACCTCCTGGAGAAGCTGCGCCCGGGTGAACACGCGCCCGGGGCGCTGGCACAGGAACTTGAGAAGCTCGAACTCCTTGTACGTGAGGTCGAGCGGCCGCCCCTTGACACGGGCGACGTAGGTCTCCTCGTCGATCACCAGCTCGCCGACGGTGATGAGGCCGGAGCCGTCATCGTCGGGAGATGTGTGCCTCGCGGCCGCCAGACGGAACCGGGCGTCGACCTCCGCGGGGCCGGTGGTCGGCAGGAGGATGTCGTCGAGGCCCCAGTCGCCGCTCACCGCGATCAGACCGCCCTCGGTGACCACGGCGACCACCGCGACCTCCCCCGTGCCCGCCAGGAGCCTGCACAGGGCCCGGGACGCGGCCAGATCGGTCCGCGCGTCGACCAACACGAGCGCCGCATCGGCCAACTCGCCCACCGACGAGGCCTGTGGCGGCAGCACACTCACGGTGTGCGGCAGCAGGGGCAGCGACGGCACGACGGCGTCCGGGTCTGCTTCCACGCTGAGGAGCACCACTTCCATGTCGTTTCCTCTCCGCGTGGGGAACGGGATGATACTAGCGAGCGACACCCGCGTTTCCGTGAATGGAGTAGACCTGAATCCCATGAGCATCCCTCGCATGGCCGTCGCGGCGCTGGCGGTCATGGCCGTGCTCGCCGGGGGCGCCTTCACGGTCGACTCGATCTCGGCGTCCCGTCTCGAGGCGGAGATCTCGGCCCGTATCGCCCCCGATCTACCGGGCGCGGGGCCGCCGTCGGTGATGACGGGTGGCCCCTTCTCGCGCTGGTCAGGCCCGGACACGCTGTCCTCGGTGTCGATCCGCGCGGAGGGCGTCGAGCGCCCGGGGCTGGGGCCGGTGGCCGTCGAGGCGGTCGCGACCGATGTCCACGTGCCCGACGTGGATGGCGACACCAACGGTGCGGCCGACCCCGACCGCCCTGGAGGAGACGACCGGGATGACGACGACGCCGACGCCCGATCGGCGGACACCGGCCTGAGCGCCGAGTCGGTGGAGGTCTCCGTGCAGATCACCGGAGACTCCCTCGCGCCGACCCTGCGGATGCGCGACGTGCTCATCGGGGCCGCCGACGACCACAGCCTCGCCGGCGGGACCGAACACCGGGCCCGCGTCACGGGAACGCTCATCGAGTCGGGCGAACGGGTCTCGGCGTTCGTCGACCTCGTCGTCGACGCCTCCGGCGCCCACCTCGTCCCCGTGTCCGCGGCGACCGGGCCCGGCGGCGTCCCCGACCAGGACCCCGGGCTCGCGATGCGCAGCGTCGCGCTGACCTTCGCCCCCGACCTGCTGCCCCTGGGCGTCCCGGTGGACACCCTCACGGTCAAGGCCGGGACCCTGACGGCGTCCGGCACCGGTGGCCCCGGCACCCCGCCGCTCGACGGCCTCGTGCGCGGGGACCTCTAGACTCGCCCGTATGAGTCGCGACGACGTACTGGTCAGCACCCGCTGGGCCTCCTCGCGCCTGGCCGACGACTCGGTGGTCTTCCTCGAGGTCGACGAGGACGTGGCGGCTTATCACTCCGACGGCCACATCCCCGGCGCCGTCGCGCTGAACTGGCGGACCGAGTTGCAGCAGGAGTTCACACGCGACCTGGTGGACCGCGAGCGCTTCGGCGAGCTGATGTCCGAGCGCGGCATCTCCCGCGACCACACGATCGTGGTCTACGGCGGCAACCACAACTGGTTCGCCGCATACGCCTACTGGTACCTGCGGCTCTACGGCCACGCCGATGTGCGACTGCTCGACGGTGGCCGCATGAAATGGGAGCGCGAGGGCCTCCCGCTGGAGAACGAGCTCCCGGAGCGGCCCGCCACCGACTACGTGGCCGATCCCCAGGACCTGTCGATCCGCGCGTTCCGGGACGACGTCCTGGCCGGGCTCGGCAGCGACGCGCTGGTGGACGTGCGCTCGGTCGACGAGTTCACCGGCCGCCTCTCCGCACCGGCCGGGCTGCCGCAGGAGGGCGGTCGTCAGCGCGGGCACATCCCCGGCGCGGTGAGCATCCCGTGGAACCGGGCCGTCACCCGCGACGGCACCTTCCGGCCCGACGCCGAGCTGCGGCAGATCTACGCCGACCTGATCGAGGACCCGGACCGGCGCGTGGTGGCATACTGCCGCATCGGCGAGCGGTCGAGCCACACCTGGTTCGTGCTGCACGAACTGCTGGGGCAGAAGAACGTCGTCAACTACGACGGCAGCTGGGTCGAGTACGGCTCGCTCATCGGCGTCCCCGTCGAGCGCTGACGCCCCCGCGCCGCCGGTCAGCGGCGAGACCTCCCGCGAGTGGGTCCGGGTGACTAGGCTCGAGGGCATGTCCTTGATCTCCAGGTCGCTCGGCATGGCCGGGCGCGCAGCCGTTGTCGCCGTCGGTGCCTCAGTCGCCTCCGCTGTGCTCGTGGGCATCGACCAGCGTCGCGGTACCGCCCCCGCGATCCCCGACCACCCGGGCCCGTACTCCCCTGAGGAGCGGGAGGCCGCGGTCCGGACGTACCTCACCGCGCTGACGCTGCCGGCGGCCGCGTTCCGGGTCCCTTTCGCCGAGGACTGCGTGCGGCGCGAGAACGGCCTCCGCACCGGCTTCGGGGCCACCCACCTGCGGTGGGACCTGCACCTGCATCTGCAGTACTCGACCATCCGCGAGCTGCGGGACATCGAGATCACCGTCGACCCGCCGGGGCGTGAGGGGATCGTGCACGCGGAATTCACCATCGTCACCGTGGTCGGCCTCACCGCCCGGGTGCGGGAGGACTTCACCGTGCCCGCCGAGGACTGCCTCATCCACGCGATCGAGGCCCGCATCTCGCTGAGCTGAGCCGCCCCGGCGGCGCCGGGCCCTCACCCCCTCGCGCGGGACTATGGGACTCCCCGGCACCGACCGGCGGGGCCCGGGGTTAGGATTGGGCCATGGTGCTCTTCTTCGAAATCCTCCTCGTCCTGTGCTCGCTGATGATCCTGTGGGCCACCTGCTACATCGTCTACCGCACGGTCACCGACGAGTCGTGACGGACAGCGGCATGACCAACGCCGAGGACCCCACGTCGCCCGCCCCCGACGAGGGTGAGGGCCAGCAGGTCGTACCCGGTTCCGGAAACGCCGCCGTCGACGCCGCTGTCGAGCGGTCCGAGCAGACCGCCGGCCGCAACATCGCGCCGTTCTCCGAGCTGCCGGTCGCCGAGGACACGGCGAACCTGCGTTTCGGCCCCGATCTACACCCGGGTCTTCTCGCCCTGCTCCCGCTCGTCGGCGTGTGGGAGGGCGAGGGCGAGGCGGACACCTCCGACCGCGGCCAGCACCGCTTCGGCCAGCAGGTCATCGTCTCGCACGACGGCGAGAACTACCTGAGCTGGAGCTCGCGCGCCTGGACCTTCGACTCGGGCGGCGCCGTCGACGCGGCCGCCTACCGCGAGTCCGGTTTCTGGCGGATCTCCGAGGACGACCAGCTCGAGTTCCTCGTGACCCACGCCTCCGGCGTCATCGAGATGTACTACGGCAAGCCGCTGACGCAGTCGGCTTGGGAGATGTCGACGGACGTCGTCATGTCCTCGCCCACCGGCCCGCGCATGGGCGCCGCCAAGCGCATCTACGGGATCGTCGAGGGCGGGGACCTCGGGTGGGTCGAAGAGCGCGTCCACCCCGAGAAAGGCCTCGTCCCGCGGTTGTCGGCTCGCCTGAGCCGCGTCGCCGGCTGACACGAGCACCAAGCAATACCGGCTCTGCCCGGCCTGCGCGGTCACTGACCGCGGGCCTGGCAGAGCCGGAGCCATGTGCGGGCCGGTCGGTTCAGGCGCGGCCGACCGCCCGGTCCACCATCCCCGCCACGTCGATCCCGGGGTCGGCGGTGGGCAGGGCCACGTCGTCGATCCGGCGCACGCGTGCCACCAGCGTCACCGACGAGACCAACCACACCGCGTCTGCGGCGAGCAGATCGGCGACCAGGAGCCGCTCGCGCCTGACGGTGACCCCCTCCCGCCCGGCGACCTCGGCCATCGCGCCCAGCGTCGTGCCCTCGAGGATGCCGATCTCCTGCGGCGGGCTGAGCAGTTCGCCGTCGCGGGCGATCACCACCGTCGAGCGCGGCCCCTCGAGGACCTCTCCGTCGGAGGACACGTAGACCACGTCCTCGAAGCCGTTGGCGGCCGCGTGCCGCAGGGCCGCCATGTTGGCGGCGTAGGACAGCGTCTTGGAGCCCAGGAGCATCCACGGGGCGCTCGCGCCGATGTCGGAGGCATAGCCGCGGCTGAGCACCGTCACGCCGATCCCCTCGGCGCGGGCCCGACGCGCCTGCGGCCCCACCGCCGCGACCGTGATGTAGGCCGTCTCCGCGCCGCCACGCTCGGGGCCCCGCGACAGCACCAACCGCAGCATCCCCTCCGACCCCGCGCCCCACTCGCGCGCGGCCAGGTCGATGGCGGCGAGCCACTCCTTGTCGGAGGGCCCGGTCAGGCCCAACGCGGCCGACGAACGACCCAGGCGCGCCAGGTGGCGCTCCGGTTTGGCCGGGCGACCACCCACCACCAGCAGCGTCTCGAAACACCCGTCCCCGCGGACCGCCGCCAGGTCGTCGGCGAGCAGGAGCGGCTGGTCCGATGGGTGGACGCGAGGGCGTCTGCCGTCCGGTCCGCCCGCGACGAGGACGACCACCCGCCGCGTGTCCGGCTGATCCGCTGTGCTCTCCGCTGCAGTGCCCATGGCGGCAACGATACGACGAGGTACGTAGACTCGCGATCGTGAACGTCCCTGCTGTGCCCGACCGGATCGAAAGCGACTACCGGAGCCCGATTCTGGACCGACCCGGGGCGGTGGATGCGGACAGCGCCTCCCCCGACGTCGGAGTTCCCTTCCACTACGGAGACCCGCTCGGCGAGCAGCGGGCCGCGGACGCGGGGGCGGTGATCATTGACAGGTCCCATCGCGACACGCTGACGATCAGCGGCGGCGAGCGGCTGACCTGGCTCGAGGGGTTCGTCTCGCAGCATGTGTCCGAACTCTCCGACGGCGAGGGGGCCGAGACGCTGGTGCTCGACGCCAATGGACGCGTCGAGCACCACGCCCTGCTGTCCGACGTGGACGGCACGGTGGTGGTGGACACCGAGCGCGGCCGGGGCGGCCCACTGCTGCAGTTCCTCACCAAGATGGTGTTCTGGGCCGACGCCGCGCCCGTCGAGGCCGACATGGCCGTGCTGACCCTGGCCGGCACATCCCTACCGGAAGCCCTCACCGCCGCGGACGGCACCGACGTGACACTGCCCGTCGGTGACTACGCCAGCGTCGCCCTGCCCGGCGGGGGCATCGCCCGCCGGATGCCGTGGCCGCTGAACGGCGCGATCGATCTGGTGGTCCCCCGCTCGGGGCTGACCGCATGGTTCGACGCCGCGGTGGCCGCCGGGGCCCGGCCCGCGGGCTCGTGGGCCTTCGAGGCTCTCCGTGTTGCGGGCACCACCCCGCTACGGGGGCGGCTCGGCGTGGACACCGACGAGAAGACCATCCCGCACGAGGTCAGCAGCTGGATCGGCGCCGTCACCCAGCAGGGCGCCGTCCACCTGGACAAGGGCTGCTACCGCGGCCAGGAGACCGTCTCCCGCGTCCACAACCTGGGACGCTCGCCCCGCGTGCTCGTGCGGCTCCAGTTGGACGGGTCCGTCGGGGACGACTCGGTGGTGACCGGCGCCGAGGTCCGCGCCGGCGGGCGGCCGGTCGGCCGTGTGGGCACCGTCGTCCAGCACCACGAGGACGGCCCGGTCGCGCTGGCTCTGCTCAAGCGGGCCGTGCCGGCCGACGCCGAGCTGGACATCGACGGCGTGGCCGCGTCCATCGACCCGGACACCTTCCCCCAGGACACCGGGCCCCAGGCCGGCCGCGAAGCCGTCAAGCGCCTGCGAGGGCAGGCCTAGCTGTACTGACCGGGGACGTTGATCAATCGTGAGTACGGCGGCTGAGTGCCGCAGGCCGTGTGCGGACGGTGGTGGTTGTAGTAGTGCAGCCAGCCGTCGAGCTCGCCGCGTCGCTCTACCTCGGAGCTGTAGCAGCGGGCGTAGGCCCAGCCGTCAGCCATTGTCCGGTGGAATCGTTCTATCTTCCCGTTGGTCTGGGGTCGATACGGCCGCGTGCGCTTGTGCTTCACCCCGAGCTGGAGGCAGGCGTCTCGCCACAGGTGTGATCGGTAGGCACCGCCGTTGTCCGACAGAACGCGTTCGACGGTGACGCCGCGGTCGTTGAACCACTCGACTGCTCGGATGAGGACGGCGCTGGCGGTGAGGGCGGTTTCGTCGTCGTGGATCTCGGCGTAGGCGACGCGGGAGTAGTCGTCGATGACGGTGTGGACGAAGGCCTTGCCCATGAGTGGGTCGTGATGCCTGTTCCTGGGCTTGTCCGGTGTGGCGGCGCGGTTCTTGCCGCCTTGTTGGCGGCCGACATAGCGCCAGCCGCCGCCGTCGGGGATGTTGCCGAGCTTCTTCACGTCGACGTGGAGCATGGCGCCCGGATGGTCGTGCTCGTAGCGCCGGATCGGTTCACCGGTAGCGCGGTCGACGTGCGACAGCCGGTGCAAGCGGACGGTGGTGAGGATGCGGTGAACCGTCGACGGGGCGATACCCAGACGGCAAGCCAACTGCACCGGCCCCTCGCGCAGGCGTAGGCGCAGGCTGATGCAGCGCCGCGTGGTTTTCGCGTCGGTCTTGTTCGGCGAGTGGTGGGGCCGTGACGAGCGGTCGTCCATGGATTCGCCGGTCCGGTAGCGCTCGGTCCAGCGCTTGACGGTAGGCCACGAGACCTGAAATCGGGCGGCGACCTCGCTGATCGGCCAACCCTCTTCGACGACGAGCTGGGCGACCTTGAGGCGATGTCGGGGAGTCAGGGCAGCGTTGGTGTGGGACATGGGTACTCCATACGAAGGCGGGCGACCTCTTCGAGGCCGCCCACCTGGGTCTGTGACTGGTTGTTGCTCGTTCAGAGCGCGGGGACGAGTTCGTCGTTAATCCAACTGGCCAGGGTTGTAGGCGTCGTGGTGACCGGGGTTCGCTGCTGCTCGGGGTGGAAGTCGTCGCGCAGCCCGGTGCTCATGCCCAGAATGGCGTCGGCCATCTCTGCGGGCATGCCGGCGGCCAGGTACTGCTCACGCATCTCGTTGTCGCTGATCCGTTCCACTTGCACTCGGTGGCCGATCTGATTGCTCAGAATGTCGGCCACCTCGTTCCACGACAGGTGCTGTGGGCCATGGAGGGCCTGTACTCGGTGTCCGCGCCACAGGGGGTTGAGAAGCGTGAGTGCTGCAACCTCTGCGATGTCGCGTGGGGCCACCCAGCTCAGCGGCAGGTTTCGTGGCAAAACCGTCCGAAGGCACCCCTGCCGGACGGCTTCCACGTCCAGGAGAAGGTTGGTGAAGAAGTAGCCACACCGCAGGTGGGTGACATCCACCTCGAGGGCATCGAGCGCTACCTCTGTGGCGGCAAGACCGTCGATCTCGCCCACACCGTGACGTTTCTCGGCACCGACGCTGCTCTGGAAGACCACACGTCCGATCCCATTGGTGGTGACCGCATCCACGATTGCCCGCGTGGCCTCGGCGTAGGCCGCGAGCGGATCGATCGAAACGGCACTGGGATCGACCCAATAGATGGCATCCACTCCACGGGTTGCCGCTGTGACTTGTTGGGCGTCGGTTGAGTCCGCCTTCACTACATCGGCGTAGTCGAGTACGGCCTGGGGGATCTTCTCAGGGCTTCGAGCCAGCAGCAATGGGCGCACGCCCGCTCGAATGAGCATGGTTGTGAGGTGTTGTCCGACGTTCCCCATCGGGGTGGTGACCGCGATTCGCATGCGAGTCTCCTTTCACGAGGTCTGGACCACCGACGCTATCCGCAGATGCGGCCCGATTTTGTCCGCATCTAGGGCGACAATGAGTGCATGGAGGGTCCCTCGTCACGTTCACTTCGGCTACTGTCGCTGCTCCAAACCCGTCGAGCGTGGTCGGCCGAGGAGCTGGCGGACCACTTGGACCTCGCGCTCCGGACCCTTCGGCGCGACATCGCCCGACTGCGAGCTCTGGGCTACGACATCCGGTCTGCTCCGGGCCCAGGGGGTGGCTACCGATTGGTACCCAGCATCAAGATCCCACCCCTGCTATTGGACCCCGACGAGGTCTGCTCCCTCGTCACCGGGCTGCTCCTCCTAGAAGCGGGAGCCCCGGACGCCACCACGACAGCCGTCCGCGCCAAGCTGGAACAGCTGCTCCCACCAACCTTGCGCCGCCGAGCATCGGCAACAGCCATGGCGACTCAGGTGCTCACCCCCGCCGCTCTGCCAGCCGACTGGCCCTTGCTCGGCGTATTGGCGGAAGCGGTCGCGGACGGGCATCAGCTGCGCTTCGCTTACACCGACCAGCACGGCCGTGTCAGCGAACGCCAGGTCCAGCCGCACCGACACGTCCTCCGGAACGGCAACTGGTACCTCATCGCCTACGACACTCAGCGGGAAGACTGGCGATTGTTCCGCCTCGATCGCATCCAGGACGCAACGCCCCGAGTGGCACCCGTCGGCTACGAACCGCGTGACTTTCCCAATGGGTCCATCGAAGAGTGGCTCGTCACCGACTTTGGACGTCAGCAGAGTGCCGACAACTAACGTGTGCGGTCAGTACACCTAGCGGGCTCGCCCACCGCGTTCCTGTGCGGCCGCGACGGCGGGCCCATCGGTCTCTCGTCCGGCCCGCGCCGGCTCCTCGTTCGGCCCGCACCGGTTTCTCTTCGGGGTGGCGCCGGTTTCTCGTTCGCGTCGCGCCCGTTTCTCGTCCTGGTCGACCCCGCCGCAGGCCCCGACGACCGCGATTTCGCTCACCCCACGACACCCGGGCGGACATTCCGCGCCGGGCACGCTATCCTGTGCTCAGGCAGATACTCACACTTGCGATGGGCACCCCCGAGGTGGCCCAGCACCGTTTCCGAGGGGGTCAGGTCAATGGGCCGAGGCCGCGCGAAGGCGAAGCAGACCAAGGTCGCTCGCGAACTGAAGTACAACACTCCGCAGACGGATCTTGAACGTCTTCAGCAGGAGTTGTCGGGAGGACCGTCGTCCACCCGAGTGGAGGAGGACGACGACCCATACGGGTCGTGGTCCGGCAGCGACTCCAGGTACTGATCGCACACTCGACTACGCAGAGGGGCCGGGCATCACGCAAATGATGCCCGGCCCCTCTGCGTGCGCTCATCCGTCCCGGAGCGGGGCTTCAGGCTGTGCCGCGCGCCGGCGCGGTGGCGCGGTGGCCGGCGTCCGCCGGTCTGCGCCCGGCAGACACCTCCCCCTGGGGCGGGGTGCGGCCAAATGACTCGTGCCCACCAGGCCCCGACTCCCCGCGTGGGTGGGTCGGAATCTGATGGGCACGTGCGCGCCCCGTCGGCAGCGAGCCGCCGGGCCGGGCGCGGGTGGTGTCAGAAGCGGGCGTGTGAGCCCTCGAGGATGACGCGCGGGGCGTCGGCGTCGTCACCGGACTTCTCGACGTGGCCGATCACCCAGTTCTCCACGTGGCGGGCCGTCAGCACGGCCTGTGCGCGGTCCACGTCCTCGGCGGGCAGGACCGCCACCATGCCGACGCCCATGTTGAAGGTGCGCTCCATCTCGGCCTGCTCGACGCGGCCGTGGTGGGCGATCGTGCCGAACACGGGAGGCACGGGCCAGCGCCCGCGGTCGAGGCTGGCGACGAGCCCGCGCGGCATGACGCGGGCCAGGTTTTCGGCCAGGCCTCCGCCGGTGACGTGGCTGAACACGCGCACGTCGGTCTCCGCGATGAGGCTGAGGCAGTCGAGCGCGTAGATGCGGGTCGGCTCGAGGAGCTCCTCGCCCAGGGTGCGGCCGAACTCCTCGACGTGGCCCTCCAGCGGCAGACGGGCCAGGTCGAGCAGCACGTGGCGGGCCAGCGAGTAACCGTTCGAGTGCAGCCCCGACGAGGCCATGCCGACGATCACGTCGCCGGGCTTGACGTTGTCCGCCTGGAGGATCTCGTCGGCCTCGACGATGCCCACGCCGGTGGCCGAGATGTCGTACTCGCCCGGGGCCATGAGGCCAGGGTGCTCGGCGGTCTCGCCACCCAGCAGGGCGCAGCCGGCGCGGACACAGCCCTCGGCGATCCCCTCGACGATACCGGCGACGTGCTCGGGCACGACCTTGCCGATCGCGATGTAGTCCTGCAGGAACAGCGGCTCGGCACCGCAGACCACCAGGTCGTCCACGACCATGGCCACCAGGTCGATACCGACGGTGTTGTGGACGTCCATCGCCTGGGCGACGGCGATCTTGGTGCCGACACCGTCCGTGGAGGAGGCCAGCAGCGGCTGACGGTAGGTGTTCTTCAGCGAGAACAGCCCCGCGAAACCTCCGAGACCACCCATCACCTCCGGCCGGGTCGCCCGCTTGGCGTGGGGAGCGAACATCTCGACTGCGCGCTCACCGGCGTCGATGTCGACACCGGCGGCGGCATACGACGCGCCCGTGGGGAGGTGAGAGTTCTCGGTCATGTGTTTCTCCTCGTGGGCCCCTTCTCGGGTGCCCGGTCAGGGTCGGCGGACGACGTCCAGGCTGTCGTTCGGGGCCGGGAGCCGGAAGTCGTGGGGCCCGGTGGCCGGGGATCCGGTGGCCAGGGACGTGCTCTCGGGCTCGTCCTCGACCTCCGCGGCGAGCGCACGCACGGCGGCGCTCATGGGTGAGTCGTCCGGCAGCGCGATCGGGTAGTGGCCGTCGAAGCAGGCGGCGCACAGCTCGTCGCGCGGCTGCCCGCTGGCCTCGATCATCCCGTCCACGGAGACGTAGCCGAGGCTGTCGGCGCCGATGGCCCGACGGACGCCCTCGAGCATGCCGTCGGTGACGTCCACCCCGTTGGCGATGAGCTCGGCCGGGCTGGCGAAGTCGATGCCGTAGAAGCACGGCCACCGCACCGGCGGCGACGCGATCCGCACGTGCACCTCGGCCGCGCCCGCCTCGCGGAGCATCCGGATCAGCGCGCGCTGCGTGTTCCCGCGGACGATCGAGTCGTCCACCACCACGAGCTTGCGCCCGCGGATCACCTCGCGCAGAGGGTTGAGCTTGAGCCGGATACCCAGCTGGCGGATGGTCTGGCTGGGCTGGATGAACGTGCGCCCGACGTAGGCGTTCTTGGTCAGACCCTGCCCGAACGGGATGCCGGAGCCCTGGGCGTATCCGACCGCGGCCGGCGTCCCGGACTCGGGCACCGGGATCACCAGGTCGGCCTCGACCGGGTGCTCGGCGGCCAGGCGACGTCCGATCTCCACCCGCGCCGAGTTGACCGATCGCTCGTTGATCCACGAGTCGGGCCGGGCCAGGTACACGTACTCGAACACACACGTTTTGGGCGTGGCCTCGGCGATCCGGCGGGAGCGCACCCCGTCGCCGTCGATCGCGATGAGCTCACCCGGCTCGATGTCGCGGACGAAGGAGGCGCCCACGATGTCCAGTGCGGAGGTCTCCGATGCCACCACCCAGCCGCGCTCCAGCCGGCCGAGCACCAGCGGCCGCACACCGTGCGGGTCGCGGGCCGCGTACAGGGTGTGCTCGTCGGCGAACGTCAGGCAGTAGGCGCCACGCAGACGGGGCAGCAGCCGCGCGGCCGCCTCCTCCAGCCCACCGTCGTACGCCTCGTGCGCCAGCAGTGTGGTGACGATGTCCGAGTCGGAATGTGCACTGTCCGCGGAGTAACCACGGATGCCGAGCGACTCGGCGTGCCGCTTGAGTTCGACGGTGTTGACCAGGTTGCCGTTGTGGCCGAGCACCACCGAGCCGCCGTCGACCGTGGGCCGGAACATCGGCTGGGCGTTGTCCCAGGTGGCCGCACCGGTCGTCGAGTAACGACAGTGGCCCACCGCGATGTGGCCGTGCATCGACTCGAGGGTCTTCTCGTCGAACACCTGGCTGACCAGGCCGAGATCTTTGTAGACCAGCACCTGCTCGCCGTCGGCCACGGCGATACCGGCGGCCTCCTGACCCCGGTGCTGCAGCGCGTACAGGCCGTAATAGGTGAGCTTGGCGACGTCCTCGCCCGGGGCCCACACACCGAAGACACCGCACTCCTCGACGGGGCCGATGCGCTCGGTGTCGATCGGTAGGCCGGTCGGGCCGGGCGCGGACGGATCCGGCAGGCCCAGCCCCACGGCGGCGCTACGGCCACCGGTGCGGCGGAGTGACCCGGTCGGTGCCGGACGTGTTGACGAACTCTCCACCTGCTGGCGCTCCCTCACGGCTTCAGGGCATTCCCGCCCGGGCGACCCCCGACGGTTCCGCCCAAGTCTACGTACACCGACCCCGCTCCCCCCAAGTCCCCGGCGCACTTCGCTCCCCCGACGCCCCCGGAGCCCGCCGGTGAGTCCTCCGTTTCCGAGGGTCAGTTACTTCACGCCGTCCGCACGACGGGCAACCCCGCAGCTACCGCGGACGCGCGCGTCCCCGACGCCCGGACCCGACCCGAGTCCACGGCCGCGTCCCAGTCGAGACGGCCGGTCGCGAGCAGAAGCCACGTGCGCGCGTCGGTCTCCACCACGTTGGGCGGACTGCCACGCGTGTGCCGCGGCCCCTCCACGCACTGCGCGGCGGCGAACGGCGGCACACGGACCTCCACCGCATGCCCGGGAAGCTCGGCCGCGAGAATGCCGACCGTCCCCCGGACGGCGGCCGCGAGAGCCGAACGACCGGGCGTGGGCACGGCCGCGGTGTCACCGGAGGCGGAGGCGTCGTCGTCGAGCCACTCGCGGACCGCCTCGACGGCCGCGCGCACCTGCGCGGCATCGGGGGCGCGGCTCACTCCGGGGCCCCGCTCCGCTCGCCGAGTCGGTGCTCCCGCCGGTCCCGCGCGGTGCGGCGACTCCACGTCCGGGTGGCCGCGCTGGTCAACAACAGCATGATGAGCACGTTAACCGCCAGCGCGGGGTAGCCGCCCAGGAAGGTGTCGGTCTCGGCCTCCG
The DNA here is from genome assembly GCF_053645335.1 of Dietzia sp. NPDC055340. Classification (NCBI taxonomy): domain Bacteria; kingdom Bacillati; phylum Actinomycetota; class Actinomycetes; order Mycobacteriales; family Dietziaceae; genus Dietzia; species Dietzia sp. NPDC055340. The sequence continues at coordinate 30,836 of NZ_JBSHML010000013.1, forward strand.
TGGTCAGGCGCCCGTACTCGGTGGAGACCGTGCTGACCGCGGCCATCGCCAGCAGCCACACGCGCGGCCGGGCGTACCCCAGATAGGTCAGCACCGCCAGCACGCCCATCGCGCCGTAGACCGCCCCGATGAACACCGCCAGCGCGATCATCGCCGGCACCACCTCGGACTGCTCCAGGCCCGCGAACTCGTCGAGGTCCACGCCGTCGACCAGGTCGCGGATCGCGAGGATCAACAGGATCACCACGGACGCCGCGACCAGCGCGACTGCGGCGGTCAACGCGGCCGGCCGGGGCAGGTGGCCGGGGTCGGGCGGGGTGTCGTCGGCGGGCCGGTCGGCGTCCCCCGAGGCCACGCCGCCCTCGGCCTGCGGATCGTCGTAACCGCGCGCGGCGCGCACCACCTCGGCTGGCAGCTCGGCCGCCGAGGCCTCCGCCACCTCGACCGCGCCCAGGTCGATCACCGGCAGGTCGCCGTCGGTGTGGATCTGGTCGCCGCCCCCGTTGCGGTGGTGGTAGCCGGTGGAGAAGTTCTCCAGTACGCGCACCGTCGACTCGGGCACGTTGTAGAGGATCGAGTCGACGATGTAGTCGCGTTCCACGTCGATGTCGGCGTCGATCTTGTGCGTGACCTGCAGCGTGAACAGCGACAACCCCACCGCGCGGTCATACGTGCCGGCGCCGAGCCACTGGACGCGGTGCCCGCCCGGCAGCAGCCATCCGTCGGGGCAGCGCCAGAACCGCACGTGGTGACGCTGCGCGGCGTTGCCCTCGACCTCCTGCTGGTAGGCCAGGCACTGTCGGCGCCCGAAGAGCCGCAGCGGGCTCACCGGCGCGGCCGGGTAGGACCGCCGGAACACCGAGGAGGCGATGATCCCCCATGAGGAGCGGAGCGTGACGTCGTCGGCCAGCACCCAGCCGCAGTCGGTCATCGCCTCGTGGATCTGGCGGGCGGTGCCGTCGACCGCGAGGTTGACCGGGTCGCCCAGCAGTCCGTCCGAAGTGCGGGTCCGGGCGATGAAGTAGCCCGGCACGTAGACCGACGTCAGCAGCGTCTGCAACCGCGGCAGCACCAGGTACGCCACCAGCAGCCAGAACGGCACCAGCAGAGTCACGCTCCACCAGGTCCGGTGCCAGGCATCGTCCATCAGCCGCCACGCCAGCCACACCGCCGCCACCGTGGCGAAGACGAAGTACACCGTGTCGACCAGCTGGCCGGGCAGCGGCCGCCGTACCGCGTCGTCGCGGATCTTGGACGGCAGGCTCACGTACACCGGCGGCGAAGTGGGGCGGGACGTGAGGTCGCGGCGACCGGCCGGGGTCGCCACGCCGCTCGGCGGGGCTGCAGGCGGGGCGGCCTGCGGCGCGGCCGGTGGCTGGGCCGGTGGCGCGGCCGACCCCGCGCGCTCACTGGTGGACATGGCTCGACGATAGTCCGCGGTCCACGCCCGGGACATCGCGATCGCTGCGAGACTGACCTCGTGCCCGCGTCCGCCCCCTCCCCCGAGCCGGCCCCTGTGCCGACCCCCGTGCCGACCGCCGCGAGCAGGCCGCGCGCCCACGAGGACCACCTCCGCGCGCTGGGCCTGCCGATGATGATCGCCCCGTCCGCGCGGCTTCGCGACCTCCTGCCCCGCTGCGCCGGGTTCGCCGCCGGGCTCGCGGTATTCGGTACGGCCGTCGCCGCGCTCGACCGCTCCAACGATCTGGCCGTCGCGTTCCTCGACGAGTTCGGCATCGACGACGACCCCACCCGGCCCGACCTGTTCGCCGCCTCGGAGCCGATCATCGAACTCCTCGCTCTGGCGATCGCGCTCGCGGTGGCCGCCCCCGTCCTGGGATGGCTCACGGGGAAGGTCGCCCGGCGCGTTCCCCGGGCGACCGCCTTCGCGGTCGGGCTCGGGTCGCTGCTGGCCCTCGTCGTCGTCCCCGTCGTCGTCTTCTCCTCCCAGGACGGCCCCACCCTCGGCGACACCCTCCTCGCCGCCGCGCTGGTCCTGGTCGGCACCTACGCGGGCGTGGGGTCGCTGGTGCGCTGGTCCGCGCGGCGCGTCCGGCGCGAGCTCGGCACGATGGGGCCGATGGTGGCGCGCGTGCTGCCGATCCTCATGCTGGCGGTGCTGTTCCTGTTCTTCAGCGCGGAGATCTGGCAGGTGATGGTGGCGCTGTCGTGGCCGCGCACGTTCGCGGTCATCGGTGTGATGGTCGCGTTGACCGTCCTCCTGGTGGGGATCACCACGCGCGACGACATCCGGCACGAGCTGCAGCAGTGGTCCACCGACACCCCGCTGCGTCCGGCCGAGCGCGTCAACGTGCTGATCGTGCCGGTGCTGGCGACCCTCATCCAGGCGGCGCTGTTCGCGGCGCTCGTGTTCGCGTTCTTCGTCTTCCTGGGGTGGATCGCGGTCCCGGAGGCCACCGAGGCGCGCTGGACGGCCGGGGCCGGCGACAACCCCGACGGCCTGCTGCTCGGTCTGCCGTTCTCCGTCACGCTGGTGCGCGTGGCGTTGACGCTGGCGGCGTTCTCCGCGCTCAACCTGGCCGCCGCGGCGGCGTCCGACCCGGCGCACCACACGCGGTTCGTGCGGCCGATGATCGACGAGGTGGTGCGGGGCCTCGACGCGCGCGAGGCCTACCGTGCGGCCCGGCTCAGGTCCGCGGCGCGCGGCGGTGCGGCGCCGAGGCGGGGAGACGAGCGACGACGACAACGCCGTCCACGCGGTTGACCCCCACCGGGCGGCCGGGCGCCCTCACGGGGCGCGCCACTCGCGCCTGCGCACCAACACGGTCGTGGCCAGCGTGCCGAGCACGACCAGCGCGGCCACGCCCAGCGCGCCGACCCCGATATACACCTGTAGCAGCGCGCCCAGGACGCCACCGATGACGAGCGCCGACCACAACGCGACCTGCTGCCGGTACGGCGCCCAGGATCCACCGAACAGTGCGTCGACCAGCCGGTGGGCGGACTTGACCACCGCTCCCGTCATATAGGTGACCCCGAGTGAGACCTCGCCGCGGGTATGGAACACCGAGTTCATGGACCCCATCGCCGCGGCGACCACCGCGATCCCCACGGGCACGGCGAGGAGCGCGGCCGAGGTGGTCAGTTGCAGAGCCAGGGCGATGAGCAGGAGCGCCGAGACGAGGGTCAGCACGGCCGGGCGATCGTCGAGGTTGCGGCGGCGGGTGACCAGCGCCCCGCCAACCGCGCCGAGGAAGAACGACACGAGCACCACCGCGGCGATGCCCGCGCCCCCGAGATCGCCCTCGGCGAGGCCCACCACCATGCGGGTGGAGTTGCCGCTCATGAACGACACGAAGAAGCCGCCGACCTCGAGGAAGCCGACGGCGTCGACGAACCCCGCGGTGCCGGCGAGCACCACGGCGAGCGTCTTCTCCCGCCTGCGCAGATTCAGCACAGCGCCGCCCCCTTCACAGGTTCCGACCCGGCCCCGGCCCGGGTCCGGCTCAGACTCCGGCCCGGCGAGGCCGGGTCAGACCTGGTCGACGCCGAACAGCGCCGGCAGGGTCCCCTCGTGCGCGGCGCGCAACTCGTCGGTGCTCAGGGAGAACTGGTCCTGCACCTCGAAGGTGCCCGAGTCGGTGTCGGTGACGCCGATACGGGTGTGCGGGATGTTCTGCGCGGTGAGCATCTGCTGGAAGCGGATTTCCTCGCCGCGGGGCACCGAGACGATCACACGACCGGACGACTCGGAGAACAGCCACACGAACGGGTCAGCGTCCGCGGGCAGCACGACCCGCAGTCCGCACTCCCCCGCCAGCGCCGACTCGACGAGCGCCTGGGCGAGCCCGCCCTCGGACAGGTCGTGGGCACTGGAAATGAGCCCGTCCTTGGAGGCGGTGGCCAGGATGCGCGCGAGCGTGGCCTCCCAGGTGAGGTCGACCTTCGGGGGCATGCCGCCGAGGTGGCCGTGCGCGACCTGCGACCAGATCGACCCGTCCAGCTCGTCGCGGGTCTCACCCAGCAGGTAGACGCTCTCGCCGGGGGTCTCGCCGAACGCGGTCGGCGTGCGGCGGGCCACGTCGTCGATCACGCCGAGGACACCCACGACGGGGGTCGGCAGGATCGGTGTGGTGCCGGTCTGGTTGTAGAACGAGACGTTGCCGCCGGTGACCGGGATGCCGAGCTCGGCACAGCCGTCGGCCAGCCCGTGGACGGCCTCCCGGAACTGCCACATCACGCCCGGGTCCTCGGGGGAACCGAAGTTGAGGCAGTTGGTGACGGCCACCGGACTCGCGCCGGTGACGGCCACGTTGCGGTAGGCCTCCGCCAGCGCCAACTGCGCGCCGGTGTACGGGTCGAGCTGGGTGTAGCGGCCGGAAGCGTCGGTTGACAGCGCGATGCCGCGACCGGACTCCTCGTCGATCCGCAGGACGCCGCCGTCGGCGTTCTCCGCGAGGATCGTGTTGCCGCGCACGTAGCGGTCGTACTGATCGGTGATGAAGTCACGCGAGCACAGTGCCGGGCTGGCGACCATGTCGAGCAGGGTCTGGCGGAGCTCCTCGCCGGTGGCCGGCCGTGTGAGTTTCGCCGTCGTGTCGGCCTGCAGCGCGTCCTGGGCCGACGGGCGCTCGACGGGCCGCTCGTAGACCGGGCCCTCGTCGGCGATGGTCTCCGGCGGGGCGTCCAGAACGGTCTCACCCTTGAACTCGATGGTCAGGCGGTCGCCGTCCGTGACCTCGCCGATGTCGCTGGCCAGCACGTCCCAGCGGCGGCACACCTCCATGAACGCCTCGACGTTCTCCGGCGCCACCACGGCGCACATGCGCTCCTGCGACTCACTCGACAGGATCTCGGCCGCGGTCATGCCCTCGGCGCGCAGCGGGACGTTGTCCAGCACGATGTGCATGCCGCCGTCACCGGCCGCAGCCAACTCGGACGTGGCGCAGGCCAGGCCGGCGCCGCCGAGGTCCTGGATGCCCACCACGAGCTTCTCGCGGTACAGCTCGAGGCAGCACTCGATGAGCACCTTCTCCGCGAACGGGTCGCCCACCTGCACGCTGGGCAGCTTGCGGGGCTTGACCGGGTCGCCGTTGTCGTCCACGTCGAAGCTCTCCGACGCGAGGACCGAGACGCCACCGATGCCGTCGAGGCCGGTGCGGGCACCGAACAGGATGATGCGGTTGCCGGTGCCGGACGCGAACGCCAGGTGCAGGTCCTCGACCCGCATGACGCCGGCGCACAGCGCGTTGACGAGCGGATTGCCGGCGTAGGACTTGTCGAAGACCGTCTCGCCGCCGATGTTGGGCAGGCCCAGGCAGTTGCCGTAGCCACCGATGCCCGCGACCACACCGGGGAGAACGCGGTGCGTGTCGTCCGCGTCCGCCGGTCCGAAGCGCAACTGGTCCATCACGGCGACCGGGCGCGCGCCCATCGCCATGATGTCGCGGACGATGCCGCCGACGCCGGTCGCGGCGCCCTGGTACGGCTCGATGTACGAGGGGCTGTTGTGCGACTCGACCTTGAATGTCACGGCCCAGCCGTCGCCGATATCCACCACACCGGCGTTCTCGCCGATACCCGCGAGCATCGAGGAGCGCATCTCGTCCGTGGTGGTCTCACCGAAGTAGCGCAAATGCACCTTCGACGACTTGTAGGAGCAGTGCTCCGACCACATGACGGAGTACACGGCAAGCTCTGCGTCCGTGGGGCGCCGGCCGAGGATCTCCCTGATGCGGGCGTACTCGTCCTCCTTGAGACCGAGCTCGGCCCAGGGCTGCTCCAGGTCGGGGGTGGCTGCGGCGTTCGCGGTGGAATCGACAGGAGTGGTCACGCGGCAGAGTCTAGTCGGCTTTCCCGGGCCGGCGAATCCACGCCCGCCTCGGGGCTGCCGGTGCCGCTACGACGAGAGGACCTCGAACGTCAGGCCACCGCGCTCGACCCGCCCCAGCAGGGCGTCTCCCATCGCCTGCGCGGTGGTGAGCTGCCCCGACAGCGCCGGCAGATCGTCGAATGCCAGGCACAGACCGGACTCGGCGAGCATCATCGACGTCTCGGTGTATCCGGGGTCGCCGCCGGAGACCCGCGTGACGACCCGACGGCCGCCCGCCAGCGCGACGAACGTGACGTCGAACGAGGACCGGGCACGGCGCGACTCGCTCGGCCCGGCGCCCCGCTCGATCCGGCGGAGGATCTGCGAGCGGATGGGCCCGACCTGCGAGCCGAGCGCCACCGCGCCGACCCCGACCATTCCGGCGACGGCCGTGACCGGCGAGCCGACGGAGGCGTAGTGCGAGTAGGTGAAGTCCGGGCCGTAGCTGTCCAGCGCGGCGGCGGAACGCAGGACTATCTGCGGGTCGATCGTGGGCAGCGGCACCAGGAAACGGTCCAGCACCTCGTCGCGGTGGGGCTTGCCCTGGATCGACTTGATCCGACGGCCGGGCACCTTGCCCTCCTTCTGGCGTCGCTGCTTTGCAGCCTTGGCCGCCTCCCGCAGGCGGGCGAACTGTCCGATCGCCGAGTGGAAGGTGCCGCCCGAGAACTGCGCGTCGGCGTGGACCGCCCCGTAGACCACCGCGGGCACGTCCTCCGGAACCTGCTTCATCGTGTAAAAGACGCCGAGGTCGTGCGGGACGGAGTCGAATCCGCAGGCGTGGACGATGCGGGCGCCGGAGGCCTTTGCCGCGTCGTTGTAGGTGAGGTACATGCGGTCGACGAACTCGGGCTCGCCGGTCAGGTCCACGTAGTCGGTGCCCGCTTCAGCGCACGCGGCCACCAGGGGCTCGCCGTGCGCGAGGTACGGCCCCACCGTCGTGATGATCACGCGTGTCGACCGCGCCATCTCGGCGAGCGAGGCCGGGTCGTCGGTGTCGGCCACCACGACGCCGGGAGCGGGCACCTCCGGCGACTGTGCGGCCAACTGCGCGACCACCGCATCGAGCTTGGTGCGGTTGCGCCCGGCGACGGCCCACGAGCCACCCTCGGGCATGTTCCGCAGCAGGTACTCGGCCACCAGGCCGCCGGTGAACCCGGTCGCGCCGTACAACACGATGTCGAAAGGGCGGTCGGCCTTAGCTGGTGAGGCGGGCTGGGACGCCGGCTGAGACGTGGGCTGGCTGGTGGAATCGCTCATCCTACGGTTCTACCGCATCCGGCGGTTTGAGCGGTGTCGCCGGGGACCGGGGGCCAGGCGGAGCGCCTGGGTTACCAGTCGAGCCTAAGGGCCCGCCGGGAGAGATCCCGGCGGGCCCTTAGGGATGCGTACGGCACGAGGCGAACTACGCCCTGACGACCGAATCCAGCACCGACAGAAACAGGCCCAGCCCGTCGTCGGACGGCCCGGTCAGCGCGTCGATCGCGTGCTCGGGGTGCGGCATGAGCCCCACCACGCGCCCGTTCCCGGAGGCGATTCCGGCGATGTTGTTGGTGGAGCCGTTGGGCGCCTCGCCCGCGAAGCGGAACACGACGCGCCCGTCACCCTCGAGCTGCTCGATGGTCTCCGCGGAGGCCATGTAGCGACCCTCACCGGACTTGAGCGGGATGAGGATCTCGGCGCCGGAGTCGTAGCGTGAGGTCCAGGCGGTGTCGGAGTTCTCGACGCGCAGCCACTCGTCGCGGCAGATGAAGTGCATGTCGCGGTTACGGCCCAGCGCGCCGGGCAGCAGGCCGGCCTCGCAGAGGATCTGGAAGCCGTTGCAGATGCCGAGCACGGGCATACCGCCCTGCGCCGCGGAGATGACCTCGCCCATGACGGGGGCCATCGAGGCGATCGCGCCGCAGCGCAGGTAGTCGCCGTAGGAGAACCCGCCGGGGACCACCACGGCGTCGACGCCCTTCAGGTCGGCGTCGGCGTGCCAGAGGGAGACGGCCTCGGCGCCGGAGCGGGTCACGGCGCGTGTGGCGTCGACATCGTCGAGGGTGCCGGGGAAGGTGATGACCCCGATCCGGGCGGTCACGCCAGAACCTCGGCGCGGACGACCTTCCAGTCCTCGATCACGGTGTTGGCGAGCAGCGACGAGGCGATCTCCTCGAGCTCCGCATCGGTCACATCCTGGGACACCTCGAGCTCGAACCGCTTGCCCTGTCGCACGTCGGTGACACCACCGTGGCCGAGGCGACCCAGCGCGCGGTGGATGGCCTGACCCTGCGGATCGAGGATCTCGGCCTTGGGCATGACTTCGACGACAACTCGGGCCACGGTGGGAACTCCTCGTTCGGGCTGGTACTCGGCATGGTCCCGGACGAACCGGGGCTCGCCGATGATCCTACCCGTCGGCGCCCTCTCCTCCGAACGCGTCAGGCGGCGCCCGCCAGCGCGACGGGCGACCACTCGTAGCGGGCGAGGCGGGCGTCGTACTTGTCGACCACCAGGTCGACGGCGTCGAGCAGCGCCTGGCGGGGTGCGCTGCGGTGCAACTGCTTGGCCGAGACGTTGAGCCGGACGAGGCCCCCGGATGCGGCGGTGCGCCCCGCGGCGGCGACGAGCGCCCGGCACCACCAGCCGTCGGCGACGAACCCCTCCCCGATCGACAGCGCGCGGCCCCGGTCCGTGGAACCGCGGACGAGGTCGTGGATGCCGCCCAGGTCGGCGCAGACGCGGAAGCCGACGGCGGGCAGCGCCTGGAGACAGCCCGGGGAGGCGTTCCAACGCGGCGGCGCGAAGGCCCGTGTCCGCAGACCCAGGTCGGCCATGAGCCGGTCTGCGGCGGTGAGCCGCACGGTGGCCTCCGAGGGCCCGATGGAGGCGAATTCGGGGCGGCGGATCCTGGTGGCGGCGTCGTCGTAACCGCCGAGCACGATCGCATCCCCCTGCTGTCGGCGGTGCCGCAGCCAGTCCTGGGTGCCCCGGTCGTCGGCGAGCCGGTACTCGTGGCCGCGCCGCGGCGCGACGAGGAGCGAGACCGGCACGGACCGGCGCTCCAGCTCGCCGACCAGGTCGACGGCACCGTCGAGCGTGGAGTCACGGAGGCCGGAGAGGGAGACGACAAGGCGCGGTGTCATGGCCGCATGGTGACAGTCCGGGATGACGGGACGACGACGACGAGGTGTACGTCCGATGACCGGGCCGATCACGCGGGCCGACGCCCGGCCTCGCATCCGCGCCCATCTGCGGGAGTGGCGGGCCAGCGGCAGGTCAGCTCAGATCGGGAGCTGCTCCTCGATGGCGTCGACCAGTTCCGGCGCGCCGGGCTCGACCTTGGGCCGGAAGCGGCCCACGACCTCCCCCTCGGGCGAGACGAGGAACTTCTCGAAGTTCCACTGCACGTCGCCCGCCTCGCCATCGGCGTCCGCGACCTTGGTCAGCTCGGCGTACAGCGGGTGCCGGGCGTCGCCGTTGACGTCGACCTTGGCCGAGAGCGGGAAGGTGATCCCGTACTTACCGGAGGTGAAGTCCTTGATGGCGGCCTCGTCGCCCGGCTCCTGCCCCATGAACTGGTTGCACGGGAAGCCGAGGACGAAGAAGCCCCGGTCCTGAAAATCGTCGGCGAGTTCCTGCAGCCCCTCGTATTGCGGGGTGAGGCCGCACTCGCTGGCCACGTTGACCACGAGGACCGCGTGGCCCGCGTAGTCGGCCATGGAGGCCTTCCCCCCGTCGATGGTGGTGAATTCGATGTCCTGGACGTTCGCGGTACTCATGTGACCCAGCCTACTCGGAACGACCTATTGACAAATCGTTGTGTTTTCCCAACACTTGGTTCCATGAGTCCAGTGCGACGGGGAGAGAAGCTCCCCATCTTCAACAGGATCGCCGTGCTGCGTGCGGAACACAGACTGAGCCGCGCAGCACTCGCCGAGCAGATCTCGGTGAACCCACAGACCGTGGGCGCACTGGAGCGCGGCGACCACTACCCGAGCCTCGACCTCGCCTTTCGCATCTGCGAGGTGTTCGACCTCCCGGTCGAGGCCGTGTTCTCCCGCGAGGAGTTCCGCCCGATGTCCGCAGAGATGTACCGCCGCGACCGAGAGGACTCGTGATGACCACGCACACTCCAGACAACCCGACCTCCGACAGCCCGTCCCCCGACACCCTGACCGCCGCGGAGCGGCGGTACGAGAAGAACGTGGAGCGCACCGAGGTGAGCCTGCCCGGCTGGCGGAATGCGGCCCGCCGGCGGCTCCTCGTCCGTCTCAACTGGGCGAGCCTGGGCATCATGGCCGCGATCGCGGTGGCCGGCTACTTCTGGTTCCCGATCATCCTGGCCTGGCTGCCCATGACCGTGGTGATCTGCACCGTCTGGACGATGCTCAGGGTGACGATCGACTCCAAGGACACCGCGCCCGCCCGCTACCTGGACGAGTTCGAGACGGCCACCCTGCTCGAGGCCCGGTCCCGGGCGCTCAACCTGGTGACGGGCGGTCTATTCGCGATCTCGCTCATCCTGATCTTCGGCTCGAGCCTGGAGCTCGGGGACGGCCACCGTCTGGCCTACATGATGGGCGGGCTCGGCATCATCCTGTTCCTCGCCGGGGCTGTCATCCCCGCCGCCGCGATGGCCCGCACCATGAACGACGACGAGGTGACCGGGCGGGGCTAGCCGGCGGTCGCGGTGCGGACCGTCCAGGCGTACTCGAACGCGATCTGGCGCCAGCGCTCGTAGCGACCGGAGACGCCACCGTGACCGGCGCTCATCTCGCAACGCAGCAACACGGGCCTGTCGGTCGAGTTGGCCGAGGTCGACACCTCACGCAGCTTGGCCACCCACTTGGCCGGCTCGACGTAGAGCACGCGGGTGTCGTTCAGCGAGGTCACCGCGAGGATCGCCGGGTAGTCCTTGGCCTCGATGTTCTCGTACGGGGAGTAGGAGGCCATGTAGTCGTAGACCTCCTCGGAGTGCAGCGGGTCGCCCCACTCATCCCACTCGATCACCGTGAGCGGCAGCTCGGGCATGAGGATCGAGGTGAGCGGATCCACGAACGGCACGACGGCCTGGATACCCGCGAACAGCTCCGGCGCGAGGTTGGCCACAGCACCCACGAGTAGTCCGCCGGCGCTCCCGCCCTCCGCGACCAGACGGTCCGGGGCCGTGAGCCCCGAGTCGATCAGGTGCCGGGCGCACGCGATGAAGTCGGTGAACGTGTTGCGCTTGACCAGCGTCTTTCCGTCCTCGTACCAGAGACGGCCCATCTCGCCGCCGCCCCGGACATGGGCCACGGCGTACGCCATGCCGCGGTCCAGCAGCGACAACCGCGCGACGGAGAACGAGGGGTCCATGCTCGACTCGTACGAGCCGTACCCGTACAACAATGTCGGCACCTGCTCGCCGGCATCGATTCGGGCGGCCGTGTCGACTGACATGACCAACGAGATCGGCACCCGGGTACCGTCTTCGGCGGTCGCCCAGTCGCGACGCTGCACGTACCCGGCCGGATCGTAGCCGCCCAGCACCTCCTGCTCGCGCAGCAGCGTCCGCTCCCCCGAGACCGGGTCCAGCGAGTACACCCGGCCCGGCGTGACGAAGGAGCCGAATCCGAACCGCAGTACCGGGGTCCGCCACTCGGCGTTCGCGCCCGGCCCGGAGGTGAACAACTCCTCGTCGAACTCGACCGGCTCGAAATCGCCGTAGGACTGCGCGCCGTCGGTCGATCCAGGATCGAGCAGCATCATCGCGAACCGGGGCAGCGCCGCCTCGCGGTAGCCGAGCACCAGGAACCGCTCGAAGGCGTCCACGCCCTCGACGCGGACGTCGTCGCGGTGCGGCACCAGCGTTCGCAGCTCGGTGAAACTCCCCTCCACCGGCCCGGCCGGCGCCTCGACGATCGTCGAGTTGGGCGCCCCGGCGTTGTGCGTGATCAGGAAGCGGTTCTGCCCACCGACCACGGCGTGCTCGACGTCGTACTCCACGCCCACTTCGCGCGGCCGGACGCACCAGAACTCGCCGGCGGGGTCGGCGGAGTCCAGGCACCATACCTCGGTGGTGATCTTGGAACCCACCGCTATCTGCAGGTACTTCTCGCTACGGGTCTCGCCCACACCGATCCAATAGGACTCGTCGGGCTCGTGGAACACCTTGTCGTCGTCGTCACGGGTCGTCCCCAGGCGGTGACGCCACACCGTATCGGGACGCCACGCCTCGTCCACGGTCACGTAGAAGACATAGTTCCCGTCCCGCGACCAGGTCACCCCCGCGGCGATGCCGGAGATCTCCTCCTCCGGCGCGGTGACCTCAGGATCCAGCGCCCGGAAGCGGAGGGTGTAGCGCTCGCCGCCCTCGGTGTCGGTCGCCCAGGCGAGCATGCGGCCGTCGTGGCTGACCGAGAAGGCGCCGAGCGCGAAGTACTCGTGCCCCTCCGCCTCGACGTTTCCGTCCATCAACAGCTGTTCTCCGGGCAGCTCTACACCTGGAGAGACCTCTGGCGGGACCCAGCCCGCGGGGTCTGACATGTCCGCGGCGAACTCGCCGGCCACAGGCACCCGGCAGTGCTGCGCATAGGACCTGCCCTCGATGGTGCGCGAGAAGTACCACCAGCTGCCGGAGCGTACCGGGACCGACATATCGGTCTCCTTGACGCGGGACCGGATCTCCTCGTAGACCTCGTCCTCGAGAGGCTTGAGGTCCGCTGTCATGGCGTCGGTGTAGGCGTTCTCGGCCTCGAGGTAGGCGCGCGTGTCGGGGGCGTCCTTGTCGCGCATCCACTCGTAGTCGTCGACGAAGACGCGCCCGTGGTGCTCGCGGTGGTGCGGGCGGCGCTCGGCGACCGGAGGGGTGGGCGCGGCAGCGTTCGGCGAGATGTCCGAGGTGCTCATGCGTCGCCCCCGATCCAGTCGGCGAACGACAGGCCCGAGATGCGCTCGTAGGCCTCGATGTAGCGTGCGCGCGTCGCCTCCACCACCTCCGCGGGAAGTGGCGGCGGGGGCGTGTCCGAGGCCTTGTCCCAGCCCGAGTCGGGGCCGGTGAGCCAGTTACGCACGTACTGCTTGTCGAAGCTCGGCTGGACGCGGCCCGCCTCATAGGTGTCGGCGGGCCAGTAGCGCGAGGAATCCGGTGTCAGCACCTCGTCGGCCAGGATCAGCTCACCGCCCGAGAGCCCGAACTCGAACTTGGTGTCGGCCAGCAGGACGCCGCGCGCGGCCGCCATCTCGGCTGCCCGGGAGTAGACGTCCAGGGTGGCGGTACGTAGTCGATCGGCCAGCTCGGCGCCGACGATGTCGGTGAGCTGGGAGAACGAGATGTTCTCGTCGTGGTCGCCCACCGCGGCCTTGGTGGCGGGCGTGAAGATCGGCTCCGGCAGGCGGCTGGCCTCGACCAACCCGTCCGGCAGCTCGATTCCGCACACCGTGCCCGACTCGCGGTACTCGACCATGCCGGAGCCGGTCAGGTACCCACGGGGGACGCACTCGGCTTGCACCATGTCGAGTCGACGCACGACCATCGACCGCCCGAGCAACTCGGCGGGAATCCGCTCGTCGTCCAACGGCCCGGCCAGATGATTGGGCACGTCGAGCGCGTCGAAAAAGTAGGCGCTCATCGCCGTGAGCACGCGGCCCTTGTCCGGGATCGGCGTGGCCAGCACGTGGTCGTACGCGGAGATCCGGTCCGTGGCCACCATGAGCAGGGTCTCGGCGTCGATCTCATAGAGTTCGCGGACCTTGCCGGCGGCGAGATGGCGATAGGAGGAGAGCTCAGGTCGCATGACGGCCAGCGTAGCCGTCGCGCCTCTCCGCGCTCCGTCCGGCGAGGGGCATCAGCCCAGGCGCGCGTCGAGCCACTCCCCCAACGCCTCGTACGCCTCGGCGGCGCACAGGTCGTTGAACAACTCGTGCTTGCCGCCCTCGAACTCGCGGTAGGTGATCTCGGGACGGGGGTCGTGGTCTGAGCCGGCGAGCTGGGTGAAACGACGCGCACCGGCCGGGGCCGTGATCGGGTCCGCGGAGCCGTTGAGGATCAGCGTGGGCACCCGCAGCGCGCGCGACCGCTCGATCAGTCGGGCACCCCCGGCCAGCAACGTCCCCGCGGACAGCGCCGGGACACCCCCGTGGAGGACCAGCGGGTCGGAGTTGTAGTCCACCACGTACTCGGGCACACGCGAGATGTCGTTCGCATCGAGCTTCTCCACCGGCAGGAACGGCAGCAGCCGCGCGATGACGGGCGCGATGGCCTTCAGCACGGCGGGGGTGGTCTCGCCCACGAGGAGCCCGGGCGAGGACAGGATCAGTCCCTTGAGATCCCACGGCCGCCGCAGCGCGGATTCCCCGGCGACCTGACCGCCCAGCGAATGGCCCATGAGCAGACGCGGGAGCGTGTCGGTGCCGGCACCCTCATCTGAGCGGCTCCACTGCGCCACCGCGTCACGGACCGCCAGGTTGTCCTCGATATGGGTTTCCATCGCGACCCTGAACCGCGGCCCCGGAGCGGCGCCGTGACCCCGCAGATCGTAGGTCGCCACGGTGACGCCCCGGGCCAGGAGGAAGTCGACCGTTCGTCCGTATCGGCCGGAATGCTCTCCGAAACCGTGGACCAGCACGAGCACGGCCCGGGGGGCCTCTGCGTGATGCAGGGTGACCTGCAGGCCACCGGTACCGGGAACAGGGAGAAGACTCTGGCGCATGTGCGCCACACTATCGCCGCTGACGAACCGATGACACGAGATCACCGCGACCGTGGCGACCCGGGACCCGGGCCCGCGGGCGAACTCGTCGTCGTCGTCGTCACCAACGGCGCCGCCGGGGGCCCGCGCTACAGGATCGCGCCGGGCGCGTACCCCGCGGCCTCCGGATAGCGGGCGACGAGCGCGTCGATCCGGGCCACCACGGCGTCGACCTGGTCGCCGGCGACGCCCACGAACGCCGCGCGGTCGGCCAGCGCCTCGTCGAGCGCCGCGCGGTCGAGCGGCAGTCGGTCATCGGCGGCGAGACGGTCGAGCAGGTCGGGCTCACGCCCCTCCTCGCGCATCGCCAGCGCCACGGCGACCGCGTTCTCCTTGATCGCCTCATGCGCGACCTCCCGGCCGACTCCCGCGCGGACCGCGGCCATGAGGACCTTGGTTGTGGCGAGGAACGGCAGGTAGCGCTGGAGCTCCTTGTCGATCACGGCGGGATACGCGCCGAACTCGTCCAGCACCGTCAGGAAGGTCTCGAACATGCCGTCCAGCGCGAAGAAGGCGTCCGGCAGCGCCACGCGGCGGACCACCGAGCAGAAGACGTCGCCCTCGTTCCACTGCGCACCGGCGAGCTCCGCGACCATCGAGCCGTACCCGCGCAGGACCACCTGCAGGCCGCCAACCCGCTCACAGGACCGGGTGTTCATCTTGTGCGGCATCGCCGACGAGCCGACCTGACCCGGCTGGAAGCCCTCGGTGACCAGCTCGTGGCCGGCCATCAGGCGAATGGTCTGCGACAGCGACGACGGGCCGGCGCCCAGCTGCACCAGCGCCGAGACGACCTCATGGTCCAGCGAGCGCGGGTATACCTGGCCGACCGAATCGAAAGTCCGCGAGAAGCCGAGGTGGGCGGCGACGCGCTGCTCGAGCTCGGCCATCCGGGAGGCGTCACCGTCGAGCAGATCGAGCATGTCCTGCGCGGTGCCCATGGGGCCCTTGATGCCCCGCAGCGGATAGCGCTCGAGGAGCGACTCGACCCGCTCGAGCGCGACGAGCATCTCGTCCGCGGCGGAGGCGAAACGCTTGCCGAGTGTGGTGGCCTGGGCGGCGACGTTGTGGCTACGACCGGCCATGACCGTGTCGCGGTGGGCGGCGGCGTGCTCGGCCAGGCGGCGCACGATGGCCACCGTGCGATCGCGCATCAGCTCGAGCGAACGCACAACCTGGAGCTGTTCGACGTTCTCCGTGAGGTCGCGGCTCGTCATGCCCTTGTGGATGTGCTCGTGGCCGGCGAGGGCGTTGAACTCCTCGATCCGCGCCTTGACGTCGTGACGGGTGACTCGCTCGCGCTCGGCGATCGATGCCAGATCCACCTGGTCGATCACCGCCTCGTACGACCGGATCACCCCGTCGGGGACGTCGATCCCCAGGTCACGCTGGGCGCGGAGCACCGCGATCCACAGCTGGCGCTCGAGCACGATCTTGTACTCGGCGGACCACAGGGTGGCCAGGTCGGTACTCGCGTAGCGCGAGGCGAGGACGTTGGAGATGCGGGGCTTGGCGGTCACGGGGCCGATTCTCTCACGATCCACCGACACCTCCGCCACTCCGCCGACCGGGCGGACTTGTCCAATGTAATTGCTCGAACACCCTTGCGACATACCGCCGTACCCGATACTGTAGAACACACATTCGACGTAGGTGCGAAGCGGGATGGGATGGAGGTGGGGGCTGATGGAGAGGGATGACGACGACAAGGCGGGCCCGCCGACTTCGCCCACCGGTCCGGCCGCATCTGCCGCTGCGGCGGCGATCTCGGTTGCCGCCGATGCTGCGCGTGCGGGGTGGGAGGCCGAGAACCGTGCGGCGGCGCACCGACTGTCGGCAGCGCACCAGTTGATGACCGCATGCCTGGACTACCCGGGCTGCGGTACCGACCCCGACGATCCCCGGCCCGGATACTCGATCCTCGATGCCGCCGATGTCGCGATCACCCACCTGGTGCGGGTGCTGGCGATCTCCACCTACAAAGCCGGGACGATGATCTCCTTCGCCGCCGACCTGCACCTTCGCTACCCGGCGATCCTCACCGCGATGACCCAGGGACGACTAGAGGAGGCCACAGCCAAAGCCCTGGCCGGGCAGATGGAATTCGTCGACCCCGCACTGCTGCACCAGATCCAACAGGACGTGGTCGATGACTACCTGGCCGCCATCGAAGCCGGCAGACGCCCCGGCATGAAAGCCATCCGCAACCGGGCCGACGAGATCATCTCCACACGCGATCCGAACGCGGTCCGGGCCCGCAAAAAAGACGCCGGCCGCGACCGCGGCGCCAGCATCAGCCCCGGCCGCGACGGCATGTCCACCCTCCACGCCCTCCTGCACGCCGACGAGGCCGCCGTCCTGGCCGAAGCACTCGAACAGAAAATCGCCGCCGACCGCGCCACCGAAGAAGACACCGCAGCCACTGCCAGCGAGCCCGCCACCGGCCCCTCCACCGCTAGCGGACCCGACACCGGCGCCGACACCGACACCGACACCAGCCCCGGGGCTGCGGATGCGCCCTACAGCCTGGCCCAACGCCGCGCCGATGCCCTGATGTCCCTGATCTGCGGCGACACCACCACACCCGCCGACACCACCACCCCGGCCGGCACCGACACCCGCACCAGCTCCGGCACGCCGGACACGTCGGGCTCGGGCACACCGGACGGACCGGCTGCCGGTGGGGTGATGCTGCGGCCCAAAATCACCGTCACCGCCCCCACCGGCGCGAACGCCAACCGCTGGGCAGACCACACCCGGGTGGAGTTCGCCCGCACCGGCGAAGCCGCCCTGCAGTCCCTGCTGGACCTGCTCGCCTGCAGCGACGGCGCCAGCCTGCACCACATCGACCCCACCCCCGGCGCCGCGGACGACCGAGACGCTGCGCTGCGGTACCGGCCCTCCGCAGCCCTGGCGCACCGGATCCGGCTGCGGGATGGCACCTGCCGCCACCCCGGATGCACCGTCCCGGCCGACGCCTGTGATCTGGACCATGTCGTGCCGTTCAACCACGCCGACCCCACCCAAGGTGGACAGACAGTCGAATCGAACATGGCCTGCCTGTGCCGCCGGCATCACCGGTTCAAAACCTTCAACGACTGGCACTACCAACTCGACCCCGACGGCACCCTGCTCATCACCACCGACCAAGGCCACACCATGGTCACCCACCCCGACGGGCCCCTGGCCGACTATCGGCGCGAGCAGGCACGGGTCGAAACCGCCGCGTGGGAGAAGCAACAACGCCGCAACCCCGACCCCGGACGCGCGGCCGCCACCGGCGGCGCCAGCCCGACCGGGCGTGCCACCAAAACCTCCTGGGCCCGACGCGACGCCCGCAAACACACCCACCGCGACACACAACGCAGCCACAACGCCACCAACCGCCAAGCAGCGAGCCAGGACGCCGCCACCCAAGCCAGACACCAGGCCCGCAACACCGCCCGCGCCACAGCACTCGCCAAAGCCGGAGCCACATTCCAGCCCATCACCGTGGCAATCACACCCCGGACCATCATCGACCTACCAGCACACCGCCACAGCCGCTGGTGGAACCGAAACCACCACCGCTACCACCCACCCGGCAACAGCGCCCTGGAAAACCAACTCAAAACCATCATCGACAACCTCACCGACCCACCACCCTTCTAACCGACGCAGGGTGGGCGGCAACCAGGCAGACCGAGGTTCGGCGGGGCCAGCCGATCGATCAGGAGACCATGGACCCACCGGTGGACCCGTTGAAGATCTGCGAGGCGTTGAGGTAGACCTCCTCGACCGGCAGCGGTGCCTGCAGCAGTAGCCACGGCCGAAGGATGTAGACGCCGATGGTGATGATCTCTGCGGAACCCATGGGGTGAAGGTAGCCCGCCGCGGCAACCTGTGGGGTGAGCTACGCCTTGAGAACTAATCCACCAACACAGCCTCGAGGCGGACCATGGCCTCGGCGATCTCGTCGGTGCTGCCCGCGAAGCTCAACCGGACGGT
Organism: Dietzia sp. NPDC055340; assembly: GCF_053645335.1. Taxonomy (NCBI): domain Bacteria; kingdom Bacillati; phylum Actinomycetota; class Actinomycetes; order Mycobacteriales; family Dietziaceae; genus Dietzia; species Dietzia sp. NPDC055340. The sequence goes on from NZ_JBSHML010000013.1 coordinate 49,370, forward strand.
GTGCCGGCCATCGACGGTGTCGAAGTCGACGCCGGGTGTGAGCGCGACCCCGGTCCGGTCGAGGACGTCGGCGCACCAGGCGACGGAGTCGTCCGTCCAGCGCGACACGTCGAAGTAGGCGTAGAACGCGCCGTCCGGTGGGGCCACCTCCTCGACTCCCAACTCCCCCAGCCGCCGCAGCACCAGCTCACGGTTGCGGGCGTAGCGCTCGACATGCCCGTCGAGTTCGGCGGCCGAGGCCTCCGTGAACGCCGCGACGGCCGCGAACTGTGCGTCGGCGGGCGGACAGATGGTGAGGTTGCCGGTCAGCCGGTCCACGGGATCGCGCAGGTACTCGGGTAGCAGCATCCAACCGATCCGCCACCCGGTCATCGAGAAGTACTTGGACACCGACCCCATCACCACAGCGTCGCGGCTGGTCTGCCACGCGCTCGCGCACTCCCGGCCGTACGTGACCCCGTGATAGATCTCGTCGCTGACGAGCAGGGTCCCGTTCGCCGAACACCAGCGGGTGAGGTCGGCGAGCGCGCCCGAGTCGATGATCGTGCCGGTGGGGTTGGCGGGGCTGGCCACGATCAGTCCCGCCGGTGCGTGGCCGAGGTCGGCCGTGACTGCCTCGAGCTGCGCGACCGTCGGTTGGTAGCGGGTCTCGGGCCCGCACGCGATCTCGCGCACGTGGCACCCCAACGCCTGGAGGGTGTTGCGGTAGGCGGGATAGCCGGGACGCGCCATCACCACGGTGTCGCCAGCATCGAACGCGGCGAGGAAGAGCACGGTGAAGCCGCCGGAGGACCCGGTGGTGACGACGACGTCGTCGACGGTCACGTCCACGCCGTCCCGTCGCCGGTGATACGTCGCGATCGCCTCGCGGAGGGGGCGGATCCCGAGCGCCTCCGTGTACCCGAGGATCTCCGTGTCGAGGGCGTGATGCGCGGCCGCCAGCACCGGGCCGGGTGCCGGTGTCGACGGCTGCCCGGCACAGAGGGAGATCACATCGCCGTGGGTCTCCTGCCGGCGGGCCGCGGCGGCCAGGACGCTCATGACGTGGAACGGCTCGACGGCCGAGCGGCGGGAGGGCTCGCGGAAGGCGGACATGACACAGACGTTAGCGTCCGCGTTCGAGGCGGTGGCTACACAGTCAACCCGAACACCCACACCAACAGCGTCATGGTGACCAGGGTGATGGCCACCAGCCCGAACAGGTTGAGCCAGATCCCGCCCCGGATCATCTGCCCGATCGTCACGTACCCCGATCCGTAGGCGATCGCGTTGGGCGGAGTGGCCACGGGAAGCATGAACGCACAGCTCGCGGCGAGGGCGACAGGCACGGCCAGCAGCATCGGGTCGACACCCAGGCCGATGGCGACGCCACCGGCCACCGGCAGGAACGTCGCGGCAGTAGCGGTGTTGCTGGTGAGCTCGGTGAGAATCAGGACCCCGCCGGCCGCGACGAGGACCAGGAGGACGATCGGCAGCGCTCCCAGCGCCGCGGCCTGCTCGCCGATCCATACGGTGAGGCCGGATGCGGAGAACTGCGCGGACAGCGCGAGGCCGCCGCCGAACAACAACAGCACGCCCCATGGCAGCTCCAGGGCCGCGTTCCAGGTGAGCAGCCGAACCCCGCGCGCCGTTCCGGCGGGCAGCAGGAACAGCAGCAGGCCGGCGATCAGCGCGATTCCCGCGTCCGTGACGGGCGGGGTCTCCCACACCAGCGGGACCGCCACCCAGGCGACGGCCGCCGCGACGAACACCACGAGGACGCGCTTCTCCCCGGACGAGGTCGTGCCGAGCTTGCGGAGCTCGTCGTCGAACAGCTCGCGGCCGCCCGGGATCTCCTCGAGCTCGGGCTTGAACAGCACCTTGGTGAGGAGGAACCACGTGAACACCAGCATGACCACGGCGAGCGGCAGGCCCACCAGCATCCACCGTCCGAAGCCCAGGACGATGTCGAACTCGGTCTCCAGGTAACCGGCCAGCAGGGTGTTGGGCGGGGTACCGATGATGGTCGCCAGCGACCCGACGGAGGCCGCGTAGGCGATGCCCAGCATGAGCGAGGTGCCGAAGTTGGACCGGATGACGGTCTTGGCGGCCTCGTCCATGGACGCCCCGGAGCCGTCATCCGCCGTGGCCTCCCGTCCGAGTTCGGAGGCCAGCATGAGCACGGAGACACCGATCGGCAGCATCATCACCGCGGTCGCCGTGTTGGACACCCACATGCTGAGGAAGCCGGTGGCGATCATGAACCCGGCCACCACCCTCGTGGACCGGGTCCCCATCGCGCGCACGGTGAGCAACGCGATTCGTCTGTGCAGGTTCCACCGCTGCATCGCGATGGCGATGAGGAACCCGCCCATGAACAGGAAGATGATGTTGTTCCCGTACTCGGCGCCGACGTCGTCCACCGTGATGTCGGTGCCGAACACAGGGAACGCGACGAGGGGCACGAGCGCGGTCGCCGGGATGGGCAGACACTCGGTCATCCACCAGATCCCCAACAGGACGGCGACGGCGGCGGTGAGCCGCGCGTTGTGCTCGAGGTCGCCCGGCAGGACGAAGTAGACCAACAGAGCTGCCGCCACGCCCGCGACCACCCCGACGACCGAGCGGATGAACTCGCTGCGGGGCACCGCCTCGTCGAGCTCGCCCGGCGACCGCTGGTCGATCTCGGCACCCCGGTCGGGGTCCGGCTCCAGTCCCTGTAGGTGCGGGGCCAACACGATCTTGCGATCGTCGTTCCCGTCGTCGTGTTCGGCCATCTCGTCTCCCTTGTCCGCCTCACCGTCATACCCGGTGCAGGGCGGCTCTACGGTAGCGGTCTGCAGGCCGGGCCCACATTCGGACCACACCTACAGGACGACCGCCGGGGCATGCTGGCCGCCACCGACGTTCTGTCGCCGTCACTGCGAAAAATGACGCCCGGCGAGTAGCGCGCTGCTCAGTTCTGGCCCGAACGCTCCTTGCGGAGCAGGAAGCGCTGGATCTTGCCCGAGGGGGTCTTGGGCAGCTCGCGTGCGAAGTGGATCCTGCGGGGGAACGCGTGCGCCGCGAACTCGGTCTTGACCCACTTCTGGAGCTCGGCGGCCTTGTCGTCGTCGCCCTCCACCCCGTCACGTAGCACGACGTACGCCTCCAGGACCTCGCCCGCGAGGTCGTCGGGCACGCCGATGATCGCCGACTCGAGGACGTCCGGGTGCTTGGCCAGGACCGACTCCACATCGAAGGGGCCGATGCGGTAGCCGGACATGATGATCACGTCGTCGTCGCGGCTGGAAAAGTAGAAGTGCCCGTCGTCGTCGAGCTTGGCTGCGTCACCGGTGTAGTACCAGCGCCCGTCCTTGCTGAACCGCTCGGCGGTCTTCTCGGGCGCCTCGTGGTAGCCCGTGAACCACATGAGCGGGCTCGCGGGCACGTCGATCGCCACGCGGCCGAGCTCGCCCGCCGGGGCGGGCACGTCGGCGTCGGCGGCGAGGACTGCGCAGGTCCACCCCGGCAACGGCACACCCATCGAGCCGGGGCGGACGTCCTCCCGCAGCGAGTCGTGCCACGGGTTGATGATGAACATGCCGTGCTCGGTCTGCCCGTACTGGTCGCGGACCTCCACGCCGAACTGCTCGATCGACCAGTCGATCACCTCGGGGGTGAGCGGCTCGCCCGCGGCCGAGGCGCGGCGCAGCTTCACGTCCGCGGGGGCGATGTCGGCCTTGGCGCGCATCGTCCGGTAGACGGTCGGCGCGGCGGCGAAGTTGGTGACGTGGAAGAACTGCAGCACCGCGAACGCCAACTCCGGCGAGTAGCGCGCGTGCAGCAGGAGGCTGCGCCGGCCGACGGCCATCGGGCCGAGGATCCCGTAGTACAGGCCGTACGCCCAGCCCGGGTCGGCGCCGTTCCAGAAGACGTCGTCGGCACGCACGTCCAGACCGGTCTCGATGTACTGGTGGAATGCGGCCAGCGCGCGGACAGGCACCACGACGCCCTTCGGGGTGCCTGTAGTGCCGGAGGTGAAGAGCATGACCATGCCGGCGTCCGGGCCGGTGACCGCGGCGGGGCGGCCGGGCTCCTGGGCGGCGATGATGGTCGCCAGGTCCAGGTCGCCCTCGCGGGCCTCGGGGCAGTCCGCGAGCCCGGCCACGACCACCGGGACGCCCGCCTTCTCGATCTTCCCGCGCTGGTCGGCGTCGGAGATGATCACCTTTGCGTCGCCGCCGTTGATACGCATCTCGATCGCGGGCCACGCGAACGCGGTGAACAGCGGCATGTGGACGGCGCCCAGGCGCCAGATGCCCACGAGCGTGAACACCAGGTCCGCCGACTTGGACATCAGCGTGGCCACCCGGTCGCCCTCGGACACCCCGAGGTCGGCCAGCGCGGCGGCGACCTTCTCACTCTCGGTGCGCAGTTCGCCGTACGTGATGTCGCGACCGGAGAGATCGGCGTCGATGACCGTGAAGGCCACGGCCTCCGGGTCATGCCGGTCGCAGAGGAACTCCGCGGCACTGGCGCCGGGGACGTCGTAGATCGCCAGCAGTTGCTCCGGCGACAGGGGCGTGGACGCGGTGTTCTGGATCATACCCACCGATTCTGGTCGAGTGGCCGGATACTGCGCCACCACCACCCACCGACGGGCACCCCCGGTTTCGGGGCTGGCCCGCCGCGGCGACGCCGGTGCAGTCTGGCGGTGCACTCTAATGGAACATCTATCTGTTTTCGCATGCACGCTGTTTGTGCCCGCACGACTACCGAACGCCCCCGGAGGACCCCATGGCCGTCGACCGACTGCTCCCCACCGACGAGGCCTACGAGCTGCTCGAGATGACCCGCGACGTAGCGGACAAGCTGCTCGAGCCGATCGCCGCAGAGCACGAGCGGAACCACACCTACCCGGAGGGGCTGTTCGCGCAGCTCGGCGAGGTCGGGCTGCTCGGCCTGCCCTACCCCGAGGAATTCGGCGGCGGCGACCAGCCGTACGAGGTCTACCTGCAGGTGCTCGAGGAGCTCGGCGCGCGCTGGGCCGCCGTCGCCGTGGCCACCAGCGTGCACGGGCTGTCCTGCTTCCCGCTGGCCACCGCCGGTTCCGACGAGCAGAAGGCCGAGTGGCTGCCCGGGTTGCTCGCCGGTGAGCAGATCGGCGCGTACTCGCTGTCCGAGCCGCAGGCCGGGTCCGACGCGGCGGCGCTGCGCTGCCGGGCTGTCCGGGAGGGCGATGGCCCGGGCGCCGACTACGTGGTCACCGGCACCAAGTCGTGGATCACCCACGGCGGGATCGCCGACGTCTACAACACCTTCCTGCGCACCGGCGAGGGCTCGCGCGGCATCTCCTGCCTGCTCGTGCCGCGTGACACCGAGAACCTGCACTTCGGCAAGCCCGAGGACAAGATGGGCCTCAACGGCGTGCCCACCACCACCGCGTCCTACGAGGGCGCCCGGGTCGACGCCGGCCGGCTGATCGGCGCCGAGGGCGACGGCCTGCGGATCGCGTTCTCGGCCCTGGACTCGGGTCGCCTCGGGATCGCCGCGGTCGCGACCGGCATCGCCCAGCGGGCCCTCGACGACGCCGTGGCCTACGCCAACGAGCGCGAGGCGTTCGGCAAGACCATCATCGGCCACCAGGGCCTGGGCTTCCTGCTCGCCGACATGGCCGCCGCAGTCGGCTCCGCCCGCTCCACCTACCTGGATGCCGCGCGCCGCAAGGACGCCGGTCGCCCGTACTCGCGCGAGGCGTCGATCGCCAAGCTCACCGCCACCGACGCGGCCATGAAGGTCACCACCGATGCCGTCCAGGTGCTCGGCGGCGTCGGCTACACCCGCGAGTTCCCGGCGGAGCGCTACATGCGCGAGGCCAAGATCACCCAGATCTTCGAGGGCACCAACCAGATCCAGCGCCTGGTGATCGCGCGTGGAATGACGGACCGGGCATGACGGATCGGGCATGACGGACCGGGCATGACGAACTGAGCCCGGCACCCCGGGGCGGGACGCGCGGTCGGCTGCGCGCCCCGCCCTGCGCCTATGGTGGGCCGCATGCCCCCGCACTCTGACTCCCCCGCCCCCGCCGAGTACGTCGTTCTGCTCGACGAGGACGGCACCCCCGTCGGCTCCGCCGACAAGGCGGTCATCCACACCGACGCCACCCCCCTGCACCTGGCCTTCTCGTGCCATCTGGTCGACGACGACGGGCGGGTCCTGCTGACCCGACGCGCACTGGGGAAGTTGACCTGGCCGGGGATCTGGACCAACTCGTTCTGCGGCCACCCCGGGCCCGGCGAGGACCCGGCCGAGGCGATCGTGCGCCGGGCGGAGCAGGAACTGGGCACGCGGGTCGACTCGATCGAGCCCGCGATCCCCGATTTCCGCTACCGCGCCGTCGACGACTCCGGTGTGGTCGAGAACGAGATCTGCCCGGTGTTCACCGCCCGCATCCGCGCTGACCTGAACCCGCACCCCGGCGAGGTGTGCGCCCACCACTGGGCTCGCCCCGAGGATGTGCGCGCCGCCGTCGACGCCACGCCCTTCGCGTTCAGCCCGTGGATGGTGGCGCAGGTTCCGCGGATGGCGCTCTACTCCCGCTGAGCGCCACCCGCGTACCCTTCGGCCGGCCGGGCCTACCACGCGCCGGCGATTCGGCGCCGGTGGTTCAGCGCCGGCTACTCGGCGGCAGCCGCATCGACGGTGAAGGTGAGCGTGTCCGTGTAGGTCACGCCGTACCGGTCGGTCCCGCTGATCTCGACGGTGTGTTCGCCCGCCTCGAGATCGGACGGCAGGTCGAACCGCCACACGTGCGGGCTCGCCTGCGCCATCGCTCCGCTGCTCGACAGGTTGTGCGTGGCCGAGACCGGGTCGGTGAACTCCCACCCCTTGTTGAGCGCCTCACCAGTCGCCGGCTGCGTGTGCGTGCCCTCGGTCGCCTCGCCGCCGTCCAGTGAGAAGCTCACGTCGGCAGCGGTGGAGCCGGCGAAGAAGCTGGTCGAGATCCAGGCCTCGCCCGAGCGGACGTCCTCCAGCGACACGGTGTCGGTCGCGATCGGGCCGGGGCCCTCGCCCGCCTTGTCGTCGTCCTGCCACTGCTGCGCCTCCTCGGCCCACGCGCGCCAGGTGGGGCTGTTGACCCCGGTGAGGAACTGCTTGTCCTGCGGCTCGCCCCGGACGGTGTAGTACTCGGACCGCTCGGTGCCGTCGAACTCGAAGGTCAGTACGCCCGGCTCGGCGGCGTCCGAGGTGTAGGAGTAGGGCACGCCGTCGTCGTTGAGCTCACCCGAGTACCAGGAACCCGACACCGCGCCGGCCACGACCTGGTCGTGGGTCAGCTCGGGGATCCCCGCGTCCGCCCACTCCGCGCGCTGATCGCCCGCGATGTGATTCTCGAGCGTGTGGGTGTGGCCGCCGACGGTCACGGCGTTCGGGTAGTCGGCCAGGATCTCGTAGAGCTCGCTGGCGTTGTCGGTGACGACCCCCGTGTAGCTGACGATGGGGGCGTGCGCGGCCACCACGATCGGTGTGTTCTCGTCCACGGTGGCCAGATCGTTGCGGAGCCATTCGAGCTGCTCGTCGGTGATCGCCTCGGCGTATCCGCCGTTGCCGCCATCGGCCGACGTGCCGTTGTAGATGACGTTGAACAGGCCCACGAAGTGCGTCTGGCCCACGTCGTAGGAGTAGTACGGGGCGCCGAAGTCGCGCCGGTAGGTGTCGACGGAGTTCTCCGGGCCCGCAGCATCGAAGTCCATGTCGTGATTACCCGGGATGGCGCGCACCGGGCCGTTGGCCGCGGCGTAAGAGTCCTTGAGCGCAGGGTTCAGCGCGAGGTCGTCGCCCACGTTGTCGCCCAGGAGCAGGAGGCCGCAACCCGCGTAGTCGTCGCGGGCCATGAGGTCGGCGATCGCGCCGGCGCGCGCGTACTCCATCTCCTCCATGTCGTAGGCCTGGGTATCCGAGGCGATCGCGCAGGACTGCTCGGCAGCCGCGGTGGCCCCGGAGGCCGCCATCGGGAAGTTCACGGCCTTCGGAAGATCTCCGGTCGGCTCGAGGCCGCCGAACTCCAGCTCCGGCGAGCCCTCCGGGTAGTGGTTGTAGCTGAACTGGGCGAAGTTCTGCTCGTCGACCGGCACCTGCCAGCCGGCCGGCTGGGTCACGAACGCGGTGAAGTCGCCGCGGACCGGCAGCTCGTAGCGGCCCTCGGCATCGGTCTGGACCACGTCGAGGCCGTTGGAGACGCTGACCCCCGGAATGCCGGCTTCCCCACCGTCAATCCGCGAGTTCTTGTTGGCGTCGTCGAACACCTGACCTGTGAGGATCTCCGGATTCTCGGCCTCGCCGTCGACCACCTGGATGCCTCCGGCGTAGAGGCCGTCGTTGCCGGGCCCGCCGGGTCCGCCGGGGAGAAGGTCGCCGAGCGAGCCGGTGAGCGATCCGCTCGACCCGTCGGCCCCGCTCACCGATCCGAGGGGCAGGCTCCCGCCGTCCTGGGCCATGGCGGGCGTGACGGACAGCCCGACCGCGGCGACGGCCGACACCCCGGCCACCGCGATTCGAACCCCGGCGAGGCGCGCGGCGCCTGCACGGTTCGCTTGCAGATACATCGGTTCTCCTTCAGGAAAAGTGAAGTGCTTCTTGCGAAGTCGAACCGTAGGGAGCGGGCGGAACATCGAAGTGTCGCCACGGGGGCACGAACCTGAACACGAACCGTCCACCCGTGATCACCGTGGCCACATAGCGTTGATGACCGATCAGCGATCGCCGCCGGGCTCCACATAGTGGACTGGTGTGACCACATTGTGAAATCCCGGCGGCGCGTGGAAATAAGGATTCAGTGAACCCGCCTCCCGGCGGGCGAGTCGGGGCGGGCCGGGAGGCAGTCAGGAGACGCCCGGGACGAGCCGAGATCAGCCGGGGATGCTGATGCGTCCCTCTTCGGCGGCCTGGCCGATGTCACGCCGGAAGTGGCCTCCGGCCAGCCCGACCCCGTCGAGGATCCGGTACGCCTCGGCGCGGGCGGCAGCCAGGTCGGCGCCGGTGCCGACCACCGACAGCACGCGCCCGCCGGCGGAGACCAGGTGGCCGTCGGCGTCGCGGGCGGTGCCGGCGTGCAGCACGCCCGGCTGCTCGGCGCCCTCGATGAGGTCACCGCGACGCGGCACGCCCGGGTAGTTCTCGGCGGCCAGCACCACGGTCACCGCGGCGCCGTCGCGCCACACCAGCGGCGGCTGCTCGGCGAGCGTGCCGGTGGCCACGGCGTGCAGGGTCTGCCCGAGAGGCGATTCGAGCAGCGCGAGGACGGCCTGGGTCTCGGGGTCGCCGAAGCGGCAGTTGAACTCCACGACCTCGGGCCCGTTGGAGGTGATCGCGAGCCCGGCGTAGAGCAGCCCGGAGAAGCCACATCCGCGTGCCACCATCTCGCGGGCGACGGGCTCGCACACCTCGCTGACGATCCGTTCGACCATGCCGTCCGGCAGCCACGGCAGCGGGGTGTAGGCGCCCATGCCGCCGGTGTTGGGGCCGCGGTCGCCCTCGCCGACGCGCTTGTGGTCCTGGGCGGGCAGCAGCGGGACGACCGTCTCGCCGTCGACGAGGCAGAACAGGGAGACCTCGGGGCCGTCGAGGAAGGACTCGAGCAGGACCGGGTGGCCGTCGTCGAGGCAGGCCAGCGCGTGGGCGTGGGCGGCGGCGCGGTCCCCGGTCACCACGACGCCCTTGCCTGCGGCCAGGCCGTCGTCCTTGACCACCCAGGTGGGTCCGAAGCGGTCGAGGGCCTCGTCGAGGTCCGCGGGCGAGTCGACGATCTCGGCGCGTGCGGTGCGCACGCCGGCGGCGGCCATGACGTCCTTGGCGAACGCCTTGGAGCCCTCGATGCGCGCCGCGTCGGCGGACGGTCCGAAGACGGGGATGGAGGCGGCGCGTAGCGCGTCCGCGACGCCGGCGACGAGGGGGACCTCGGGTCCGACGACGACGAGCTCGGCGCCGACCCGGCGGGCCAGCGCGGTGACCGCCGCGGGGTCCGTCACCAAGACGTCATGACTGGTCGCCTGCGCCATGCCGGGGTTCCCCGGCGCGACATGGAGCTCCGTCACCACCGGGTCGGCCGCGAGGGCGACGAGAAGGGCGTGCTCACGGGCACCGGATCCGATCACGAGAATGCGCACAGCGCCTACAGTAGCGCCGCGACCTCGACGCCCAGCCCGGGCCCGGCCGGTTCGCCCCGCGATCCGGGACCGGGACGGGCTCAGACCCGCGCGTCGGTGATGATCCCGGGAGGCAGGTCGACCGCGGCCCGGGCCTGGATGGCCCGCTCGGTGAGCAGGTCCGTCAGGCACAGGTCGAGGGTGCGGGCGATCGCCTGGCCGGCGCTCTCGGTGTCCATGGGGTGGACCCCGAACATCGCCTGCGCGCTCAGCCCGTCGATCGCCGCCCACATGGCCCGCTGGCCGTCGAGACGCAGTCCGGGCATGAAGGCGCCCTCGTCGATACCGCGATCGACGATGTCCTGCATGACCTCGCGCACCGACATGCCCGACTCGGCGACGACGGACGAGACGCCGAGGGTCTCGAGCATCATCCTCGCCCAGGCGGGCTCGTCGACGGCGAAACCGACGACCGCGATCGCGGCGTTGCGCAGGTCGATGTAGGCGGCCAGCACGGGATCGGTCGTCGCCGTCGTCGGCTCGATCGCGGCGATACGGTCACGCATCGCGTCGAAGCCTCTCCCCGAGACCTCTTCGACCAACTGCTGCCGGTTGGCGAAATGCCGGTACGCGGCCGTTGCCGAGACACCGATCCGGGGGGCGATCTCGCGCAGCACGATCGCCTTCTCACCGGATTCGCGGGCCCGGGCCGTGGCCTCGAGGATGATGGCGTTGCGCAGGTCCCCGTGGTGGTAGGACTTCTTCTTGCCACCCTCGTTCACTGGAGCCGCCTTCGCGGCGTCCGCCGCTGTGGGAACTTGAGCCTCGATCATTGCGACGCTCCTTCTCTTCGCTGTGACATGCGGCCTCCGCCCGTGAGCGGGGCCATATAAAACCCATTAGACCACTTGTTGCCACGAGCCCGCCGGAAGCGCGGGCACGGGTCCGTAGGCTGAGAGTCATGTCGACGGTATTCAGCAAGATCATCGCCGGTGAGCTACCGGGCCGGTTCGTCTGGCAGGACCCGGAGGTGGTCGCCTTCCTGACCATCGCGCCGGTCGCGCCCGGGCACACCCTCGTCGTTCCGCGGGCCGAGGTGGACCGCTGGACCGACCTCGAGCCCGCGTTGCTGACGCGGCTCAACGAGGTCGCGCAGGCCGTGGGCAAGGCCGTGCTGAGCGGGTTCGGTGCGTCCCGCGCGGGCTACCTCATCGCCGGTTTCGAGGTGCCACACACGCACATCCACGTCTTCCCCGCGAACGACATGTCCGGTTTCGACCTGTCGCTGGCCGATCCCGACGCCCCGGCCGAGGAGTCCGACGCCGCCGCCGAGACCCTCCGCCGGTCACTGCGCGAGCTGGGCTACGGCGAGTTCGTCCCCGAGGCCTGAGCCCTGAGCCCTCAGTGCCCGAGCGCGTCGGTGACGATTCTCATGTCCTGGTAGTCGACCCACCGGCACACCAGACCGTCGCGAAACTCGAAGAACGCGCCCACCTCGAGCGCGAGGGCCCGGCCGCCGATGGTCAGATGGGTGGTCCGGTTGAGCGCCGCGGTGTCCCCCGCCGCCAGGACGTGGTGGATCGTCACCCTGACGTCGGTCGAGACCTCGCCGTTGAATTCCATGACGTGCCGCAGCCCCTCGTGCCCGTGCACGGTCTGGATCCCCTCGATCCGCAACTCCAGGTCGGGCGTGCAGCATGCGGCGGCCGCCTCGTAGTTCCCCGAGAACGCGGCGTCGACGAGCGCGCGCGCCACGTCGGCGGGGCCGCGTTCGGACATCTGTCGGTCACTCATCCCTCGCTCCTTCGTCCACTACCCGGCGACCGAGTCGATGGACTCCATGCTCTTGTAGTCCGACCACCGCGTGACGAGGCCGTCCTCGACCTCCACGAACGAGCATCCGCGGATCTCGATCCCGCCGCTGGGCAGCAGGTACCGCTCGATCCGACGCAGGGCGACCACCCCGTCGGACTCCAGGATCTCGCCCTCGACGGCGACCTCGAGGATCCCGGACAGCCGGTCGAAATCCGAGACGATGTCGTGGATCCCCTGGTGACCGGAGTAGTGACGTACCTGCCCCGTGGTGTAGACGATGGACGACGACGACAACGCGATCGCCGTGTCCGCGTCACCCGAGACGACGGCCCTCATCCAGGCTGTCGCGATATCAGTGGCCGACTGGTCCATCTCGGGCCCCGCTCCCTGGATATGGTCGATGCTCGTCACACGTCAGCAGTACTCGATTCGAGCATTGATGAGAGCATCCTACCCGCCGACCTCCGAGGTACCTCCACGATGACCTCCCGACCTCAGGACCTCTACCCACAGATGGGCGAAATCGCCAGAACAATAGCGGTTCTCGCCGACGATCTCGCACTCATCCGCGCCGCGAGCGAAACCTGGGACCCAGCTGAGTTGCGCGTCGATTCCGGCTCCTCGTGGTCGACGGACGAGTCGCTTGCGGCCGCGCTCGGCGACCTCGCCGGGGCCGAGGAGGCACTGCGCGCGGCGCGGGGCCGCATCGAGGGCGCATGGGCCGCGATCGGCAGGCTCGCCTCGGACTGACCTACTGCCGGGCGAGCAGCCCGATCTCCCCGCCGTCGATGTTGAAGATCGTCATCTCGTCGCCGTCCACCGTGCCGGTGTGCAGGCGGCTGAGCCAGTCGTCGACGTCGAGGCACGCCATCATCGTGGTGGCCACCCCCACGAACTCGACAGTCTGGCCCTCGGCCTCCCAGGTGCCCATGAGGCGGTTGCAGCCGTCGGAGCCGGACAGCCGGCCGTCCTCGCCGAGGTCCAGATGGGGGCCGTCAGGCTCTCCCCAGATGCCGACGGGAGACGGCCCCTTCGGCGGGTCGAACGAAGCGCATCCGGAGAGTGGGACCATGACCCCGAGTATGACCGCGGCGCCGGCCACCAGTGCGCGCTTCATGGGAGCTCCTGTCCCCTGCCGCCGGTACGGCCACCGGCACGAGAGCTGGAGACGAGACTTGAACTCGCAACCGCCCGATTACAAGTCGGGTGCGCTACCAATTGCGCCACTCCAGCACGACCTACGACCACGCGACGGACGCCCGGATCCCCGGGCGGGAAGCCCGGCGGGTGCGAACCCGTCGCGTACTCGGCGATCAGGGATCATCCTAACCTGACCACCGCCGCCGCTCCCGACTACCGTGTCCCTACGTGGAGACCCGCGACGCCCTTTCCCGGTTCACCCGCCCACTGGCGTGGCTGGGTGTCCGCAAGTCCGCGATGGATCTTGCGGCGGAGCCGCCGCTGTCGCCCATGGCGCCGGTGGATCTCGACGACGACGGCGCCGTCACCGACGTACTCAACCTCGCCCTGGAGATCGGTGGCATCCTGCTGTCCTCCGGTGAAGGCGCGGCCGACACTGTCGCGCAGGCCGAGTCCGTGGCCGCGGCGTTCGGTCTTCCCGGCGCGACGGTCGAGGTGACGTTCACATCGTTGACGATCGGCGTGAACCGTCGGCGCGGTCGCCCTCCGCTGTCGGTCATCCGGGTGGTCAACTACCGCACGGTCGACATGACCCGCGTGACACGCGTCGCCCGGCTGATCGACCTCATCGTGCGCCGTCAGCTCACCGTGGACCAGGCCACGGCCGAGGTCGAGAAGATCATCGAGTCCCCACACCCGCACTCGTTCCGGGTGGCCGTGCTGGGCTGGGCGATGCTGGGATGCGCGGTCGTCATCCAGCTCGGTGGCACCCCGCTGGCAGGCCTGTTGTCGATGGTGTCGACGTTCGCCCTGATGTACGCCAACCGCTTCCTCGACGGGATGCGACTGCCGACCTTCTTCCAGCAGGTCGTGGGCGGTTTCATCGCCACCGCGTGGGCACTGGCCGCCTTCGTCCTCGTCGCGGGCGCGTTCATCGAGGTCAGACCATCCCAACTCGTCGCCGCGGGAATCATCGTCCTCCTCGCCGGACTGACACTCGTCGGCTCGATCGAGGACGCCATCACGGGCTTCCCCGTCACCTCGGCCGGCCGCGGGGTCGAGACGCTGATCCTCACCGGCGGCGTCCTGGGCGGCATCACCATCGCGCTCGCGCTCTTCGGCCGCCTCGGCTTCTCCCCTCCCCCGATCGACCCCGCGATCCAGGGCGACGCCGCGGTACACGTGGCGATCCTCGCGGCGGGTGTCGGCGCGGCCGGATTCGCGGTGGCCAGCTACGCCACCGTGCGGGCGACCCTTCTCGCCGCGAGCGTCGGCGCCCTGGGGATGTCGATCTACCAGGCGGTTCTGGGCGCCGGGTTCGACATCGTGGTGGGCTCCGCCCTCGCCGCATGCGCGATGGGCCTGGTCGGCGGCATCCTCGCCCGTATCGCGACCGTCCCGCCGCTGGTGGTGACCATCGCCGGCATCACCCCGTTCCTGCCCGGCCTCTCCGTCTACCGCGGCCTGTCGGCTCTGACGAGCGACCAGACCGGTGTCGGTCTCGGCCTCATGTTCACGGCGCTGGCGATCGCGCTGGCACTGGCCGCCGGCATCGTGTTCGGCGAGTGGATGGCCCGCAATCTCCGCCGGTCGGCAGCCGCCGACCAGTGACGTAGGATCGGCAGGAGGACTTCCGCGCCCCACGCCGGGCGCCGGCGGTCCGACCCCGACCACAGGAGGACATCGATGGCAGCCGCCGCCGACAGCAAAGAGACCGAGATCGACGACCTGGAGCCGGTCGCAGACGAGACCGCGGACCAGGCCCGCCTCGTCGTGGCCTCCTACTCCAAAGACGCCGAGGAGTGCCGCATGCTCCTCGACATGCTCGGCATCGGGCCCGAGACGCCCGAGCCTGCTGTCGCCGAGTAAGCGGCAGCAGCTCAGCGAGCGCAGTACCCGACGGTGACCGGACAGGGAGCAGACGAGTGACACGCGATTCCGGCATGACCCCAGGTGATGCGGGAGCCGACTTCGTCGTCGTCGCCAACAGGCTCCCCGTGGACCTCGTCCGCGACGCCGACGGCACCGAACACTGGAAGGCCAGCCCCGGCGGTCTCGTGACCGCACTGGAGTCCATCCTCAGGGCCAACCACGGTGCCTGGGTGGGGTGGCCCGGTGTCCCCGACGCCGCGCCGGAGCCGTTCGACTCCGACGGCATCCGGCTCCACTCGGTCCAGCTGTCCGCCGAGGACATCTCGCAGTACTACGAGGGTTTCTCCAACGCCACCCTGTGGCCGCTGTTCCACGACGTCGTGGTTCCGCCCGAGTACCACCGCGAATGGTGGAACGCCTACCGCGACGTCAACACCCGCTTCGCCGAGGCCACCGCCGCCGCGGCGGCCCCCGGCGCCACCGTGTGGGTCCAGGACTACCAACTCCTGCTCGTCCCGCGACTCCTGCGCGAGCTGCGACCCGATCTGACCATCGGGTTCTTCCTCCACATCCCGTTCCCGCCCGTCGAGCTGTTCATGCAACTGCCGTGGCGCGCGGAGCTGGTCGAGGGCATGCTCGGCGCCGACCTGGTGGGCTTCCACCTGCCCGGCGGGGCCGACAACTTCCGCATCCTCGCCAACAAACTGCGCGGACACCCGTCGGTGCGCCTGACCTCCAGTAAGACCAAGGCCGCCGAGATCCGGGTCGACGACCGCATGGTGCGGGTCGGCGCGTTCCCCATCTCCATCGACTCGGCGGCGGTCGACCGCAGTGCCCGCGGCCGCGAGACCCTGGTCCGCGCCGACCGGCTCCGCCAGGAGGTGGGCTCCCCACGCGTGCTCCTGCTGGGCGTAGACCGACTCGACTACACCAAGGGCATCGACGTGCGGCTGCGCGCGCTCGAGGAGCTGATCGAGGAGGAGCGCCTCGACCCGTCCGAGGTGACTTTGCTGCAGCTGGCCACGCCGAGCCGTGAGCGCGTCGAGCAGTACCAGATCATGCGGTCGCGGATCGAGGAGTCGGTCGGCCGCATCAACGGCATGTACGGCGAGATCGGGCAGCCGGTCGTCACCTACATCCACCGGCCCGTGCCCAAGTCGGAGCTCACCGCGTTCTACGCCGCAGCCGACGTCATGCTGGTCACGCCCGTGCGCGACGGCATGAACCTCGTGGCCAAGGAGTACGTGGCCGCGTGCACCGACGGCGAGGGCGCGCTCGTCCTCAGCGAGTTCGCCGGCGCCGCCAATGAGCTTCGCCAGGCATACCTGTGCAATCCGCACGATCTGGACGGCGTCAAGGACGCCATCATGTCCGCGATCGACGACCCGCGCGAGGAGCGCCGCCGCCGCATGCGGTCGCTACGGCGTCAGGTCCTGGGCAACGACGTCCACGCGTGGGCGCGCCGCTTCTTCACGACCCTCGACGCCACCTCGAACGCCTGAGTCACAGGGCCGGTTTCTCCGGCCGCCCGCGTCACAGGGCGTTGAGCTTGGCCAGCTTCCAGGTGTCGCCCTCGCGCTTCATCTCCAGGCTCAGCCGCGACGCCGAACTGGCGGCCTCGGGGGCATCCTTCGTGGAGACCATGCGGTTGAGCATGACCAGCACGGTGACGTTGTCCTGGTCGACCACGTCCTGCGGTGCCGCGGCGGCGACGGTCGCATAGACGGTGGCCTCCTGCTGCTTGGCCGCCGAGGCGACCGTCGGCATGGACTGCTCCACGAACTCGCCGAGCGCCGGCTCGGTGAGGCCGGGCCGCACGGAGGCGAGGTCCGTGTCGACGGTGCGGTGGTCGTAGGTGAACATCTGGGTGGCGATCTCACGCGCCGCGTCGGTCGCCGCGGTCGGCGCGTTCGCGATCTGTTCCTCGGCTGCCGTGGCCTCGCGGGCTTCGACGTACTGCCAGGTGGCCAACCCCGCGACGACGACGAGGACCACCGACACCGCCGCCAGAATCCTGGTCAGCGCCCGCTGGCGGGCCGGGTCCATCGGTTCGCGGGCCGGGGTGTCTCGCACGTTCGCCGTGGGGGCCGCCGGGTCAGCGGAGTCGCCGGGCGTGGCGGATGCCGCCGCGGTAGATGCGGACGGGGTGGCGGCTGACGGGGTGGTCGCTGCGCCCGCGGCGGTGGCGACGCCTGCCGCGGCTCCGCCTGCTGCGCCTGCTCCGCTTGCTCCGCCGGGAGACGCCTCCATTCCCTCGAAGAGGCCGCCGGCCCGGGCCGCCTCCATCGCACGCTGGCGCGCGGCATCGGCCTTGCGCTGGGCTCGAGCTGCACGCTCGGCTTCGCGCTGGGCGCGGCGGGCGGCGCGGACGTTCGTCTCGGTTGTCTTGTCGTCTGACTCACTCACGGGATGAAGTTCACCCCCGACACCTTCATCACACCGTCGTCATGGCGGTTCACCGTGACGCGCACGCGGTACTGGCGGTCCTGGTTGTCCTCGGCCTTGGGATTGCCGATGGTCTGGTCGATGGCCATGATCACCTCGGCTCGATCGGGGTAGGAGTGCTCGACCGCCGCCGCGGACACCGCGCCGTCGGCCACGACGTTGGTGGTGGTGACGACGTCCTCGTACGAGTCGCGGCGCGGGGCGAACTGCTCGGAGAAGTCGCCCTCGATGAGTCCGACGATCTCGTCCACATCAGCCGACAATGTCTCCTGCCGGATGGTCATGAGTTTGGTCATGACGTCGGTCGCGAAGTCACGGTAGGACGCGTCGAGCTCTGCGGACGAGGCGCGGTCGGCACGGACGGTGGCCGCCTCGTTCCGCTCACTCACCCACAGCCCGGCCGCGACGACCGCCGCGACGAGGCACAGGGCCGCGATCACCGAAACCACGATCAGTCCGGTCCGCCCACCATCGGTGGGGGTCTGGTCAGACTGTGGCACTAGGTCACTCCGTTCGTCAGGATGTCAGCCAGGTCGGCGTCCGCGGCGAGCCGGCTCTCGGTACCGAGGTTCAGCTGACGATACGTCTTGCCGTCGGCGCCGAAGTACTCGCCCGTCTCGGCGTCGTACACCGCGGCGGAGGTACGGATCTCGGGCTCGCCCGAGGTGGACGACGGCACGACGTTGTAGGCATTGGGGTTGTTGCCGGGCGGCCCGACCTCGCTGGTGTTGGGCGGGTTATGGCCCTCGGGCACGTAGTTGCCGGCGCGACACTCCTCGGGGGAGGCTCCCCGACGCCCCGGGAACTCCATGCACGGCAGGTTGCGTGCACCTCGTGCGGCGATCTGCGAGTCCATCGGCACCTTGCAGTAGATCCCGTTGATCAGGGGCGGCACCGACAGATCGGCCGGGGACCGCCGGTCTTCTGCTGGTAGAAACCCCGTCGTGCAGGGCGGGGTCTCGTTGATCTGCAGGTTGAAGTCCACCTTGATCTGGCCGGATTCGCGGGCCCCTTCGATCGCGGTGATAAGCGATGACACCAGCGCCGGGTAGATCACCAACAGCTGCTCGATCGAACGGTTATAGACCACGCCGACCTCACCCACGCTGACCAGGTTGGCCACGAGCACCGGCATCGTGGGCTGAAGCTCGTTGAGCACCTTGGTGGCCCGGCCCAGTGCGTCCGGGCCGCGCTGGATCAACGACGTCACCTGGGGTTCGTTCTCACGCAGCTGATCGGTGATGTCGGCGATGTTCCGGGTCCAGGCGCGAATCGAGTCGGACGAGCGCAACTGCGAGTCGAGCACCGGCTCCGCGTCCTCGATGAGCTGACGCGTGACTCCCGAGTTGCGCTGGGCCTCCTCCAGCAGCAGCTGCGCGGAGTCCAGGAACTGCTGCAGGTCCCGGGCAGATCCGTTGAACGCGTCGAACGACTCGGAGATGACCCGCCGCATCTTGGCATCATCGATCGACGCCATGAGAACGGTGGCCTGGTCGAGGACCGGGCCGATGCTCTGCGGCATGTCGACGCGGTCCTCGCCGATCACGGTGCCGTCGGCCATGCGGCCCTCCGGCTTCCCCTCGGGCACGAACTCGACGAACTGCTCGCCCACCGCGGACACACTGCGGATCTCGGCACGCACGTTTTCGGGCACGTCGGCACCGGAGTCGAAGTGGAGCTCGGCCACGACCATGCCGGGCTTGAGCGTCACGGAGTCCACACGGCCGATGGTCTTACCGAGGTAGGAGACGTTGGAGTTTTGGTACAGGCCGCCGGTGTCCGGCATCTCTAGTGCGACATCCGTGCGCTGCCAGCCGAGCGCACGAGGCACCTGGAGGTACACCACCGACATGACCAGCAACGCCACGACGGTGACCACAGAGAAGATCGTCAGCTGGATCTTCACGAGCCGGGTCATCGGGGGGCCTCCTCGGTCGGTGCGGCGGGGCCGCCGGGGTCGTCGGCCGACTGCCCACTGACGGGCGGGTTCCCGGCGTCCGGGTTCTCGACGTCCGCGTCGGGCCGGGGCACGTCCAAGGAGAACGGGTCGGGACTGACCACCGACCCGGGAGCAAGCCCCACGTAGCCCTCGAGGCCGGCCATGCGATTACCGAACTCGGTACCCAGCAGGAACGTCTCCTCCAGACGAGGATTGGTGAGATCTGCGTCGATATAAAGGTTCGCGTAGTCACCGCGCAGGAAGTTGTCGATGCCAGCCTGCGGGAACGGGAAGGTGATGAGCGTGCTCAGCACCCGGGTCATATCGCGGCCGGAGTTGGCCAGTCCCTCGAGCACCGGCGTGAGGTCGCGGAGGTTCGCCACCAGGTTCTGTCCGCCGCCGGCGTCGATAATCTGGTTGGCCTTGTTTCCGAAGTCGCCGAGCGAGACCAGGGCGGTGGTCAGTTCCTGCTTCTGGTCGTTGATCAGACCGACTGCCTCGGGCATCTGCGCGAGAGCACGGGCGAGGGTGTCGTTCTGCTCGTCGATCTGCCGGGCCAGCCGGTCGAGTCCCTCCATCGCGGCGACGATGTCGGCGCGCTGGTCGTCGAGTCCGCTGACGGTGGTCTCCAGCTGGGTGATGACCTCCTTGGCGTCGAGCTGACGGCCGTCGAGGGCGGTGTTGAGCTCCTGCGAGATCGTCTCGAACTGCGCCAGGCCACCGTCGGTGAGGACCACCGACAGTGCCGAGAGCGTCTGCTCGGTGGTCGGGTAGACACCGGCACGCTCGATGGGGATGACATCACCTGCCGCGAGCGTCCCCTCCGCGCTGCCGTCCGGTGGCGGGAACAGCTCGAGGTGCTGCGAACCCAGCAGGCTGGTTTGCCCGATCTTGGCGTAGGCGTTGGCCGGGAGCCGTACTTCCTCGTTGAGTGAGACGGTGACGATTGCGGTATAGTCCTCGACCCTCATCGACGCGATGGAGCCGACATTGACGTCATTGACCCGGACCGGTGAGTTCCGGGTGATGGTGGTGACGTTGGGCATCTCGATGGTGACCTCGTAGGCGCCGTCGCCCTTGCCCTCGGCTCCGGGCAGCGGGAGCGAGTTGAGCCCGTCCCACGCGCAACCGGTCCCGACGAGCAGGACGGTGCTGGCGAGCGCGCCGGCAGCGAGGACCCGCGAACGGAGGATCCTTCCGGTCGGTACGGTCATGCCGCTCATCATGCGCCTCCCGTCACGAGCAGGGTGTCGGTGAGGTTGTCACCCTTGTTGACCACGTTGACCAGCGGGTCAGGGCGGTCCGAGACGGGCTGGACGCCCGGCGCCGTCTGTGTGCCCGGCTTCTGTAGGTCCCAGATCTGGTCCGGCTCGGCGGTCGGGGTGATCGGCGGGGCGACCACACCGTACGGGTAGTTCGAGGTCAGCGAGTTGAACAGCGGCCCCATGTATTGGGCGCACAGCTCCGCGTCGGACTCCGCGGTGTTGTTGGCCAGGCCGGCGATGGCGCCGCAGATGAAGTTGGTCGGATTGGCCATCTGGTTCATCGCCAGTACACCGTTGAGTGTGCCCTGATACGGGCGGTAGATGTTGTAGAAGTTCGCCATGGCGGTGGGGCCGACGTGGAGGATGCCCTCGAGATCGGCTCGGCGGTCGCGGATCACCTGGGTGGCGCGGCCGAGCTTGTCGACGCCCACGGAGAGCCGTTCCCCGTTGTTCTCGAGGAAGCGGTTGATGTCCATCACCGCGAGATCGAGGTCGCGCAGGGCGGCGTCGATATCCTCGGTTTGGTCCCCCAGCACCTGCGAGACGCTGGCGAGCTTGCCGCCGAAGGAGACGATCTGCTCCTCGCTCTGGGACAGCGCGGTGACGAACAGCTGGAGGTTCTTCAGCGTGGTGAAGAGGTTCTCGCGACCGTCGGACAGGATCGACATGGTGTGTGAGACCTCATTGAGCGCGTCGCGGATGTCGGCGCCGTTGCCCTCGAACATCGCGTCGGCTGAGTCGACGAAGTCGCCGAGCGGGCCGGTCTTCTCCCCCTTGGCGGGGCTCAGCGCGGTGGACAGCTTCATGAGCTGCTCCTTGACGCCGTCCCACTCGACCGGGACCGCCGTGCGCTCGACGGGGATGGTGCCGCCGTCCGGCATCTCCTCGCCGCCGGTGTAGGCCGGGGTGAGTTGGATGAACCGCTCGGCGACGAGCGACTGGGCCACGAGCAGGGCGTTGGCGTCCTCCGGCACAGGGACGTCGTGGGCGACCTTCATGGTGACCTTGGACATCCCGTCCTCCGTAGCGATGTCGGTGATGCGGCCGACCTCGACGCCGAGCACACGGACGGTGTCGTCCGCGTAGACGCCCTGCGTGGACGGGAAGAACGCGGTGATCGTCTTGGTCCGACCGGAGAAGATCCACACGGCTCCCGCGATCAGGGCCACCACGGCGATCAGGGCGACCACCTTCGCGGCGGTGCCCGGCAGGAATCGGTTCATCGCGGCAACCTCTTCTCGCCCCAGCCGGGGAACTCGTCCATCGTCGTTAGCCCCGGTACGCCGGGAATTGTGGGCTCGGTGACCAGCCCGGGCTCAGGCTGGACGCGGTCATCGATGAGCGGCATGAGGTCGCGGAGGATCGTCTGCTGGTATTGGCCCAGCGACAGGTTGGACACGTAGGCGTTGAACCACGGGCCGGAGGAGACGGCCTCACTGAGTGCAGTGGAGAACGGCACGATCCGGCGCAGGCCGAGATCGATGTCCTCCTTGTTCCGGATCAACAGATCGGACACCTGCTCGAGCTTGTCGAGCGCCGGGCCGATCTGGGCCTCGTTGTCCTGCACCAGCCCCGACAGCTGCCGGGCGAGCTCGTCGATGTTGACGATCAGCTCGCTCAACGCGCGCTTACGCATGTCGAGCTGGGTGAACAGGACATTGCCGTCGACCATGAGCTGGTTGATCTGGTCGCTGCGCTGACCCAGCACGTCGGTGGTCCCGGCCGCCTTGTCCAGTAGGTCGCGGACGGCCCCATCCCGCTCGTTGAGCGAACGGGACAGCCGTGTGATGCCGTCGATGGCGCCGCGGACCTCCGGCGAGGAGTCCTCCATGGTCTCTGCCAGCACGTCGAGCGCGTCCTGCACCGAGTCAGTATCCATGGCCTCGACCGTGTCGCTGAGATCACCGAGGGCGGAGGTCAGAGAGTACGGAACGGACGTCCTATCGATCGGGATCGTACGGTCCTCGAGTTCGCCGCGACCGTCGGAGAAGATCCCGAGTGCACGCCGGCCGAGGATCGAGTCCGTCTTGATCTGCGCCGACGTGTCGGCGCCGAGGTCGACGTCGGTATCGATATCGAACTTGACCCTTACCCGGTCACCGTCGAGTTGGAGCTTCCGGACGGAGCCGACGCGCATGCCGGCCACTTGGACCTCGTCGCCGGTGTTGAGCCCGGCGGCGTCGGCCACGTAGACCGTCGCGCCATGCATGCCGTTGATGTAGGGGATCCGGTCGTAGTTCAGCGAGACCGCCATCAGAGCCACTACGCCGACCGCGCCCCAGACGCCGATGACCTTCGGGTCACGGTCCCGGAAACGGAGCTGTCCGCGAGGCGCCTTGGGGGGCGCGCCGTCACTGTTCTTCTTACTCATCGGGGAACGCACACCGTCCCGTCGTCTGCTCATACTGCGGAAGAAAGAGGTCATTGCCGGTGGCCGGGTTAGTGATTCGAACAATGACGCCACAGAGGTAGAACTGGAAGAAACTGCCGTAGACGCCGAGGCGGCCCATCTTCTCGAAGTCCGACGGCAGCCGGTTGATGACGTTCTCGACGAACTCCTCGTCGTCATTGATCAGGGTCGCCACGCGGTCGATCTGCGCGATGTCCTCCTTCAGAGACGGGCGAACATCGGCGAGCAGGGTGGTCATGTTGGCACTCGAGTCGTTGAGTCGGCTCACGGATTCGGCGAGTGGCTCGGAGTTGGCTGCCAGGCCCGAGACCAACTGTTGGAGGTCGTTGACGATCGAGTCGACGTTGTCCTGGTTGTCCGCCACCGTGGTGAGCACGGAGTTGAGGTTGGTGATCACGTCGCCGATGAGCTGGTCCCGGTCCGCGAGGGTCTGGGTGAGTGACGACGTCGAGGCAAGCAGGTCCTGAATGGTGCCGGACTCACCCTGGAACACCTTGACGATCGACTCGGACAGCTGGTTGACCTGCCCGGGGTCAAGCGCCTTGAACAGCGGTCGGAATCCGCCGAGAAGCGCGTCCAGGTCAAGCGCGGGCGCGGTCTGCGAGAGTGGCAGGGTGCCGCCTGGTTCGAGCGGAGCCTGGCTCCCCTCTCCGCGCTTGAGCTCGAGGTAGCGGTCGCCGGTCAGGTTCTCGTACCGCACCACGGCCTCGGTGCTCTGGTGGACGCTCTGGTTTCCGGCGACCGTGAAGCGGACGCGGGCGGTGTTCTCCTCCGCCAGCTCGACCTTCCCGACCTGGCCGACCTCGACGCCGGCGATACGCACCTTGTCGCCGGACTCGAGCCCTGAGACGTCGGTGAAGTGCGCGTTATATCGCTCGAAGTCGCCGGAGCGGTACTCGCTGAACACCACGACGAGCCCGGCCAGTACCAGGGCCATCACAGTGGTGAAGATCCCGAGCTTGACCGCGGTAACCCGGCCCGCGCGCGCTGCCGCGCGCCCGGCGCTCACGGGTTCCCTCCGTCCATGCCGAGCATGACCTGCAGCAGTGTGGGCGGCGCGGGCCTTCCGGGCTCGGTCGACGGAAGCGGGCCGAAGAGCGGACCGGGTCGCGAGGTGAACACGTCGGGCATTCCCTCCACGGGGTTGGAGCCGGTGTCGGTGACGACGAACGGCGCGTGGACGCTCGGGTCGGGGAATGGCAGGCCGTAGCAGTTCGGGCCGGTGCTCGCGTTCACCTTAGGCAGGTCCTTGGGGTACTCGTAGGCTCGCGCGCCCTGCTGGAAGCCGGCCTTGAAAGTCAGGCCCGGTTGGTTGGACGCACCGAACGCCTGCCCGGCGCCCTCGACGCCCTGGTTGAGGCCGACGATCAGGCAGGTGAGCATGGGCGAGTACTCGCCGAGCAGGCTGGTCGAGGCCCGCAGGTCGGACAGCGCCTTGACCAGCTGGTCGCCGTTCTCGCTCAGCAACCGCTTGCCGGTCTCGCCGGTGCCGATCGCGGAGGCGAGCAGCTGTTCGAAGCGGGCCTGGTTGTTGACGATGTTGGCGCCGACGTCGGTACCGGAGTCGAGAATCCGCATGACGTCCGGGGTGACGTCCGCGTAGAGGTTCGCCACCCGCGAGCCCTTGGCGAGGTCGCGCTGGAGCGTCTCGATCTGCGGATTGATCTCCTCCAGGTAGGCGTTGAGGTCCGTGATGGTCTGCCCGACCTGTTCGCCCCGCCCGTCGACGGCCCCGGAGATCGCGCCGAGCGTGGCGTTGAGCTTCTCCGGCTCGATCGCCAGGAGCAGATCGGACAGGTCCTGGAACAGGGTGTTGACCTCGGTGGTGACGTTGGTGGCCTGGACCACGGCGCCGGGAGCGAGGGTGGCCGCGTCCGGTGTGGCAGGGGCCTGGAAGTCGACGGACTTGGCGCCGAACACGGTGTTGGACCCGATGGAGACCGGGGAGTTCGCGGGGATGGCCTCGAGCGCGGAAGGATCCACCTCGAGATCCAGGGTCGCGCCGTCGAACTCCTGCGTGATCCGGGTGACGTTGCCGATCTCCACGCCGCGCGAGCGGACCTTGGCGTCTTCCTCCATCACCAGTCCCGCGCGGTCACTTCGCACCGTGATCGGGACGCGACTGTCGAATGCCCGGACGAACAGGAGCAGGGACAGCGCGACCACCACGACGATGAACAACGCCAGGCCCGCGGCCGCGATGCGCTTGGGCACCGTGTCGCTCTGGCTCACCGTCCTCGCCATATCGTCTCTCCTATCCCGACAGGTTGAAGTTGCCGTCTCCGCCGTAGATCGCGAGCGAGACGAGAAGGGTTACCGTCACCACGGCGATGAGCGACGTGCGCACCGCGTTGCCCACGGCCGCGCCGACACCGGCGGGGCCGCCTGCCGCGTTGTACCCGTGGTAGGTGTGGATGAGCATGATCGTGATGGCCATGGCGATGGCCTGGACGAACGACCAGAGGATGTCCGTCGGAATGAGGAACGTCGAGAAGTAATGGTCGTAGACGCCTCCGGACTGACCGTAGATCTCGACCGTCGCGAAGCGGCTCGCCAGGAACGAGGCGATGACCGCGAGCGAGTACAGCGGGATCACCGCGATCATCCCGGCGACGATGCGCGTGGACACCAGGTAGGTCACCGAATCGATGGCCATGACCTCGAGCGCGTCGATCTCCTCGGAGACACGCATGGCACCCAGCTGGGCGGTGGCGCCGGCGCCGATGGTGGCCGCCAGACCGATGCCGGCGATCACCGGCGCGGCGATACGGACGTTGATGAACGCGGCGAAGAAGCCGGTGAGCGCCTCCACGCCGACATCCGTCAGCGAGGAGAAGCCCTGCACGGCGATGACGCCGCCTGTGGCCAGGGTGAGGAAGGCGACGATGACGACCGTGCCGCCGATCATCGCGAGCGCACCGGTTCCCATGGCGATCTCGGCGATGAGCCGCAGCGTCTCCTTGGGGTACTGGGTCAGCGCGCGGGGCGTGGCCGCCAGCGCGCGCCAGAAGAACAGGGCGTGATCGCCGAAGTTGTCGAACCCGCCGATCGCCCGATGGCGAGCACGCGACAGGCGCGGGAACCGCGTGGTCTCTATCACCGCCATGTCACGCTCCCAGAACCTTGACGCCGACGGCGGTGATGACGGTATTGACCACGAACAGCGCCATGAAGGCGAAGACGACGGTCTCATTCACCGCGTTGCCGACCTCTTTCGGCCCGCCGCGGACGTAGAGCCCCTTGTAGCAGGCGACGAGGCCGGCCAACATGCCGAAGACGCCGGCCTTGACCTGGGCCAGGACGAGTTCGCCCAGCCCGGTCAGCAGCGTGATGCCGTTGACGAACGCGCCGGGGTTGACGCCCTGGAGGAGGACGGAGAACAGGAAGCCGCCGAGGATGCCGATCGTGCACACCAGGCCGTTGAGCAGGAGCGCGACGAACGTCGAGGCGGCCACGCGCGGAACGACGAGACGCTTGACCGGGTCGATGCCCAGCACCTCCATCGCGTCGATCTCCTCGCGGATGGTGCGGGCACCGAGGTCGGCACAGATCGCGGTGGCCCCGGCCCCCGCGACGATGAGCACGGTGACCATGGGTCCGACCTGGGTGACCGCACCGAGCGCGGCGCCGGCGCCCGAGAGGTCGGCCGCACCGATCTCCCGCAGCAGGATGTTGAGCGTGAAGCTCACAAGGACGGTGAACGGGATCGCCACGAGGATCGTGGCCATCATCGATACGCGGGCGATGAACCACGACTGGTCGATGAACTCGCGCCCCTGGCGGACGATCGACGGGAACGCGACGAAGGTGTCGAGCGTCATCGCGAAAAAGTCGCCGACTCCCCTGAGTGGCTTGTCGAGAACATTCGCCATGACGCCCCCCTCCTACCTTTCATCCCCCGGACCACAGGTCTCGATCAAGTCACGCGACGGTGACCACCCGGTGTGATCGCGGTAACAAACTAGCTAGAACACGTTCTATCCCGCAAGGGCTTCCTCGGCACCCCCCGAGCGGACCCCTTGCATTATGTGGACGGAATCTAACATGCGCCCCACCCATCACAGCGGCCCCTGGCGTGAACTCGTACAAACACGTCAGGGGCCACCTGTCGGGGTCAGAGCTTCATGATCTCCGCGGCCGAGAAGGACTTGCCCTCCGCGCGCCCTGACCAGTGCCCCGACACAGCATCAGCGAACGCGCGACGATCCCAGATGCCCCCTGAAGCGTCGAACCGCTTCTCCACGACCGGGGCCTCGACGAGCGCCACCATTCCGCCATATACCACGAACAGCTGCCCCGACACCCCCGCCGCCGCCGGCGACGCGAGGTAGGAGACCAGGTCGGCCACGCGGTCCGGGGACAGCGGGTCCGGCCCCTGGGACTCGTCCCACGCCTCGAAGACCGCCTCGGTCATGCCGGTACGCCCCCGGGGGGCGATGGCGTTGGCCGTACAGCCGATGCGTCCGAGAACGCGCGCCGCCGAGAGCGTGAGCGCCGTGATGCCGGCCTTGGCCGCGCCGTAGTTGGCCTGACCGGGAGGGCCGAAGAGCCCTGCCTCGGACGACGTGTTGATGAGGCGGCCGTAGATCGGCGCGCTGCCCTCGGTGCGCTTCTTGTCCTCCGCGCGCCAGTGGGCGGCGGCGTTGCGGGTGAGCAGGAAGTGTCCACGCAGGTGGACCTTGACCACCGCGTCGAAGTCGTCGTCGGACATGTTGAAGAGCATCTTGTCGCGGGTGATACCCGCATTGTTGACGACGACGTGCAGGCCGCCCAGCTTGATGGCCTCCGCCATCATCGCGTCGGCGGTCTCCCGTTCGGAGACGTCGCCCACGACGAGAGCCGCCTTGGCTCCCGCGGCCTCGATATCCGCAATAACCGCATCCGTGGCCTCGGAGGCCCGGATGTCGTTGATCACGACAGCGGCCGCGCCCGACCGGGCCAGCTCAACGGCTTCCGAGGCCCCCAGGCCCGAGCCGGAGCCGGTGACCACGGCCACCCGGCCGTCGAGGGACAGATCCTGATCGAGCATTCCGCGTTTCTCCTCCACACTCACTCGACGGCCTTGAGCGCCGCCATCGGGCATTTCTCCACAGCCTTGAGGGCCCGCTTCTGGAGCTCCTCGGGCACCTCGTCCACGATGACGCGAACGATCTCGTCGTCGTCGTTCAACTCGAAGACCTTGGGCGCGAGGCCCACGCACACGGCCTGCCCCTCGCAGCGGTCGGGATCCACTTCAATCCGCATACCAGTTCTCCTTGGTCGGTCCAGCGGGCACGGCGCCCCCGGGGCTGGGTCGATTCTATGTGAGCCGGGACACTAGAACGTGTTCCTACTCGAGCATGAGTGTAAGTCACCGGCCACGGTCGGGCCCCACCCGCGCCGAGCCCCGCCATCCGGCGCCCCACGGTGTTAGCGTGATCCGCATAACTGGAACACGTTCCAACAGCGACGACGAGCATAGGGACCCATGGACATCACCTACACCCCCGATCAGCAACGGCTGCGCGGCGAGTTGCGAGAGTATTTCTCGGCACTGATGACCCCCGAGCGACGTGAGGCGTTCACCTCGACCACCGGCGAGTACGGCCACGGCAACGCCTACCGCGAGATCGTCGCGGAGATGGGCCGCGACGGCTGGCTGACCCTGGGTTGGCCCGAGGAGTTCGGCGGCCGCGCCCGCCCGATGATCGACCAGCTCATCTTCACCGACGAGGCTGCGATCGCCGGCGTGCCGGTGCCCTTCCTCACCATCAACTCCGTCGCGCCGACGATCATGGCGTTCGGCTCGGACGAGCAGAAGAACTACTTCCTCCCCCGCATCAGTCGCGGCGAGCTGCACTTCGGCATCGGCTACTCCGAGCCCGACTCCGGCACCGATCTCGCATCGCTTCGTACCCGCGCGGTTCGCGAGGCCGGGACCGGCGAGCACGAGGGGCAGGACATTTACCGGATCAACGGACAGAAGATGTGGACGTCGCTCGTCGCGTACGCCGACTGGATCTGGCTGGCCGCCCGCACCGATCCGGCCGCCAAGCGCCACAAGGGCATCTCGATGATCGTCGTGCCCACCACCGCCGAGGGCTTCTCGTGGACCCCGGTGCACACCATGGCCGGCCCCGACACTAGCGCGACCTACTACCAGGACGTGGTGGTCCCGGCGAGCAACCTCGTCGGCCCCGAGCACGGCGGCTGGCCGCTCATGACCAACCAGCTCAACCACGAGCGCGTCGCCCTCACCTCCGCCGGCCCTCTGCAGGCCTCGCTGCGGCAGGTGCTCGCCTGGGCGCGGGCCACCCGATCCGCCGAGGTCGGCCTGCCCGGCGACGGCATGGTGATCGAGAACGAATGGGTCCGCACCCACCTCGCGCGCGTCCACGCGATGGCCGAGTACCTGGCACTACGCAACTGGGAGATCGTCTCCGCGGACACCGCAGCGCCAACCCGCATCGCCGCCTCGGCCACCAAGGTGTACGGAACCGAAACCGCGTGCGAGGCATACCGCCTGCTCATGGAGGTTCTCGGCTCGTCGGGTCACCAGCGGTCCCACTCCCCCACCGCGGCGCTGCACGGCCGCATCGAGCGCCTGCACCGCTCGGCGCTCATCCTCACCTTCGGCGGAGGCACCAACGAGGTGCAGCGCGACATCATCGCCGCAGCCGGTCTCGGACTGCCGCCGGCGCCGCGCGTCGCGCCGGCCCCCGCCAGCGCAGCGTCGGCCAACACCGCGTCCGCCGACACCGCGTCCCCCAGCACCGCCCGGAAGGACAGCTGACATGGATTTTTCCGTCGACGACACCACCGCGGAGCTGGCCGGCCTCGTCCGCGAGATCGGCGAGCAGCTGGTCACCGACGAGTCCCTGCGCGAGCTCGACGCCCGCTTCGGCCCCGGCACCGAGTCCGGCGGCGCGGACCGTGAGACCGCCCGATTCCACGCCCGGTTCTGGGACGAACTCGTCCGCGCCGGCGTGCCCACCGCGCTGGCGCCCGAGCCCCTCGGCGGTGCCGGGCTCGGCGTGGTGGGCGAGGCTCTGGTCCTGCGGGAGCTGGGCCGCGTGCTGGCGCCCGTCCCGCTATCTCCCGGGATCCGCGCGGCACACCTGCTTACTGCGGCCGGACTGACCGACCGCGCCGTCGCAGTGGCCGAGGGCGCGGAGATCGCAGCGGTGGGCGACGGGAACCTTCGCCCCTCTGCGGAGGTGGACTGGGCACCGATCGCCGACGTGATCGTCTCGCCCGCACCGTCGAAGGAGCACTCCTTTCTCTGGGTGTGCGACGTCGCGACGGCGCGCGCGGCGGATACGGTCCGGATCGAACGGACCGTGCCGGTGGACTTCTCGTGCGCTGGGCTCGTCGCGGGCGCCCCGATGTACTGGCCGCTGGCGGACCGCAAACCGGGCGCTACGGAGTCCCACTACAAGTTCTCCGAGGGGAACGACATCCCGCCGGTGCCCGCCGAAGTGATCGGACTCGACGCCCTGCGTCGCCGCGTCCACCTGGCCGCCTACCAGTGGGGCGTGCTCGAGGCCGCGCTCGAGCGCACGGCCGCCTACGCCACCACGCGTCACCAGTTCGGTCGTCCCATCGGCTCGTTCCAGGCGGTCGCGGCCCGGCTGGCCGACGGGATGATCGACGTGGACGCGGTCCGCCTGTCCACCCTGCGCGCGGCCTACGAGCTCGACGCCTGTAGTGGCCACCCGGGGCCCGCCGCCCGGGATGCCGTCGCCTCCGCCCACTTCTGGGCCTGCGACGCCGGCCACCGCCTCGCCCACAGCGCCGTGCACATCCACGGCGGCGTGGGCCTGGACCGCTCCGAGCCCGCGCACCGCTACTTCCTCGCCGCCAAGGCCGGCGAGTTCCGCCTCGGTGGCGCCACCCGGCAGCTGCTCGACCTGGGCGACGTGCTGGCCACCGAAGGAGACCCATGGGAGTACTCAGCATGAGCGCCGCTGTGCGGACGATCGCCGACGTCGCCGCCGAGCCGTTCCGCTCGGTTGCCGACGCGATGCACGCCCTGTCCGATATCGACGACCGCGGAATCTGGGCCGACGGGCAGCTCACGCCCTGGTCGCAGGCGACCCGGGAGAGCGCAGTGCGGATCGCGGCACTGCGGGAACTGATGGGGTCGCGGGCGGACGTGTCGTCGTCGTCGGACTCGTCGCCCGGCGCCCCCGCCGCGGCCGCGCCGGACGCACCGCATCCCCACGTCGGTCTCCTCATGTCCGGCACCCCGGAGTACCTCCACCTGCTCGGCGCGGCGGCGTGCTCGGAGCTCGTCGTGGCCGGCCTCAACCCCACGCGGCGCGGAGAGGCACTCCTGCGCGACGCGACGCTGGCGAACTGCGCCGTCATCCTCACCGACGCGGACAACGAGGCCCTCCTCGACGACCTCGACGCCGGCGTACCCGTCATCTCGGTGGACTCGCCGGAGTGGTCGTCGCTGCTGACCCGCCACGCCGACGCCACGCTGCCCGCCCCGGACACCGTCCCCACCGGCGCCGACGACCTGGTGGCGCTCGTGTTCACCTCCGGCACCAGCGGCGACCCCAAGGCCGTGCGCATCACCCAGTCCAAGATCTCGGTGCCCGGACGGATGCTCGCCGAGCGGTTCGAAATGGGTCCCGAGGACTGCGTGTACAGCGCGATGCCGCTCTTCCACTCCAACGCCGTGATGGTGGCCTGGCCGATCGCACTGTTCGCGCAGTGCTCGATCGCGCAGCGCCGCCGCTTCACCGCGTCGGGCTGGCTGGACGACGTCCGCCGCTACGGCTGCACGTTCGCCAACTACGTGGGCGCGCCCCTGTCCTACATCCTCGCCACCGCCGAGCGCGCCGACGACGCCGACAATCCCATGCGCGTCGTCTACGGCAACGAGGCCCCCGCCGACGTGCGGCACGAGTTCACCCGCCGCTTCGGCGCGCGGGTGGTCGACGGGTTCGGCTCCAGCGAGGGCGGTCTGTCCATTTCGCGCACGCCCGACACCCCGGACGCCGCGCTCGGTCCGCTGCCCGCGGGCGTGCGGATCGTCGACGTGGAGACCGGCGCCGAGTGCCCGCGCGCCCGGTTCGACGCCGACGGCGCGCTGGTCAACCCCGACGAGGCCGTGGGCGAGATGATCGCCGACGGGCCCGGCCTGTTCGCCGGGTACTGGGGCGATGAGGCCGCCGACGCCGAGAGGATGCGTGGGGGACGTTTCCACTCCGGCGACCTTGCGTATGTCGACGACGACGGGTACGTCTACTTCGCCGGGCGCTCCGGCGGGTGGATGCGTGTCGACGGCGAGAATCTTGCGGCAGCACCGATAGAGCGCGTGCTGCGGCGTCATCCCGACGTGGCAGAGGTGGGCGTGTACGCGGTGCCGGCGGCCGAGGTGCGCGGCCCGGGCGCCATCGGTGACGCCGTGGCCGCGGCAGTGGTGTTGCGCGGCGACGCCGATGCCACGGTGGCCTGCTGGTTTGCCGAGGGGCTCGGAGAATTCCTGTCCGGGCAGCCCGATCTCGGCCCGAAGCAGTGGCCGACACTTCTGCGGATCACCTCGGCGCTGCCGCGGACCGCGAGTTTCAAGTTCCGGGCCCGGGATCTCACCTCGCTCGGCGCCGATCCCGCCGGGGACCGCGTGTGGGTGCGCGGGCACGGGGCGGAGGGGTTCTCGCCGTCAGCGTGATGGGCAGCGCAGGCGCCACGGGTAGGTTCGGAATGTGGACCCCACCGTGAACGTTGACCAGCGACCTGCCGAGGGCGACGACTTCGGTATCGCCGCCGTCCCGCCCAAGCCGCTACTCCGCGGCTGGATTCATGTCGGCACGCTGCCGGTGGCGATCGCGTTGGGCGTCGTACTCACCGTGCTGGCTGATGGCACCGCGCTGAAGTGGGCGTGTGTGGTGTTCCTGGCGACCTCGTCGCTGCTGTTCGGCATCTCGGCGCTGTATCACCGGGGCAAGTGGTCCCCGCGGGCCGCGGCACTGATGCGACGGCTGGACCACTCGAACATCTTCCTGCTCATCGCCGGGACATACACGCCCATGACGGTGGCCGCACTCGAGCCGCCGGCCAGCACGATCCTGTTGGTCGTCGTGTGGACGGGCGCGCTGCTGGGGATCGCGTTCCGGCTGTTCTGGCTCTCGGCCCCACGCTGGCTGTACGTGGTGCTGTACATCGTCCTGGGCTGGACCGCGGTGTGGTTCGCCGGTGACCTCATCAACGTGGACCCCGTCGCTGTGGGCCTGGTGCTGGCCGGCGGCCTCGCCTACACGGGCGGCGCGGTGGTGTACGGGCTCAAGCGGCCCGACCCGGTGCCGGGCATATACGGCTTCCACGAGGTGTTCCACACGTGCACGGTAGTGGCGTTCGCCTGCCACTGGGCCGCGATGCTGCTGTTCGTCCTCGGCAGCTGAGCCCGCGCCGCACCGCAGGCCGACCCCCGCACGCCGCCCCGCGGCACCCACGCCGCGACACCCACGCCGCGACACCCGCGACTCGCAGGCCGACCCGCGGCCGGTTGCAAGACATCGCTCCGCAGTCGCAAGACAGATCACGCGAGATTCGGCTTTGGAATCGAAGCTCCTGCCTTGCAGCTCGGGCGCGATGTCTTGCAACTTACGGAGATGCCTCGAAATGGGCGGAATCCGCTGCCCGGGTGGGGCGCAGCGGATTCCGGAGGAGGCAGCCCGGCAAGGCCAGCCAGCCAACACAGCCAGACCAGCCAACACTGCCCGGCCAGCCAGCTCAGCCCAGCGAGGCCCGCAGCCGCTCGACGGCCGCCTCGTACTCGGCCACGATCTGCGCCATCGTGTCGGCGACCGGCACGATGCCATCCAGCGAACCGATGATCTGCCCGGCCGGCATGGCCACGACCTCGGGGTCCTGGGCCTCGGAGATGCGCTGATGCGCCTCGGCCACGAGCAGGTTCTGCAGCGGCATCGGCAGCGCATCGGGCGCATCGTCAGCGGCCCAGGCGTCGGTCCACTTGCTCTTGAGCAGACGGGCCGGCTTGCCGGAGTAGATGCGGCTGCGGACGGTGTCGCGGCTGGTCGCGGCGAGCAGTGCCTTCTGCATGGCGCGCGAGCCACCGTCCTCGGCGTACTCGGCGGCGGTGAGCCAGCGCGAGCCCATCCAGGCCCCCTGCGCGCCCATGCCGACCACGGCCGCGACCTGCGTGCCGTCGCCGAGCCCGCCGGCGGCGAGCACGGGTGCCCGGCCGTCGAGCGCGCGGATGATCTCGGGCACGAGCACCATGGTCGCCACCTCACCGGTGTGCCCACCGGCCTCGCCGCCCTGGGCGATCACGATGTCGACCCCGTTCTCCACGTGGGCCAGCGCGTGCTTGGTGCTACCGGCGAGCGCTGCGACCTTGAGTCCTGCGGCGTGCGACTGCTCGATCACCTCGACCGGCGGCGAACCGAGCGCGTTGGCGATGAGCACCGGCCGGTGCTTCAGCGCCACGTCGACGTGCGACTGCGCCACCGAGTGGAGCCAGCCCAGCACGCCGGCGTTCTTCCCGGCGTCGTCGCCGAGCGGCGGCACGCCCAGGTCGTCGAGGACGCGGTTGACGAAGGCCTTGTGCTCCTCGGGGATCATGGCGCCCAGGTCCATCGAGCTGCCCTCGGTGGGCACCTTGTTGGGCATCACCACGTCGACGCCGTACGGCTTGCCGTCGGTGTTCTCGTCCATCCAGGTCAGGACCTCGTCGAGCTCGGCGGGGTCGTTGTACCGGACGGCGCCGAGCACTCCCATGCCGCCGGCGCGGGTGACGGCGGCGGCCACGTACTTCGACGGGGTGAACGCGAAGATCGGGTACTGGATGCCGAACTCCTCGGCGAGGGCGGTGCGGATGCTCACTTGCTGATCTCCTGGCTGTCGTCTGCGGGGCGGGACGCGGCGATCTCCGCGGCCCAGCGGTAGTCGGGCTTGCCGGCGGGATTGCGCTTGACGGTGGTTTCGACCCACAGTGCGCGGGGACACTTGTAGCGGGCGATCTCCTTGCGGGCGTACTCGTTGAGTTCCTCGATCGGCGGGCACACGCCGTCCCGGGTCTGCAGTACGGCGGCGACCTGCTGACCCATCCGCTCGTGCGGCACGCCGATCACGAGCGCGTCGTACACGTCCGGGTGGGTCTTGAGCGCGGCCTCGACCTCTTCGGGGTGCACCTTCTCGCCGCCGGTGTTGATCGACACCGAGCCGCGGCCGAGCATGGTGACGGTGCCGTCCTCTTCGACGCGGGCGTCGTCGCCGGGGATGGAGTAGCGCTTGCCGTTATACGTCCGGAAGGTCTCCGCGGTCTTGGCCTCGTCCTTGTAGTAGCCCAGCGGGATGTGCCCGGTACGGGCCACCTTGCCGATGATCCCGGAACCCGGCTGGACCTCGTTGCCGTCGTCGTCCAACACGGTGGTCTCACTGTCGATCATCACGCGCGGCCCACCGGTGTGGTTCTTGCCCTTTTCCGCGGTGGACAGGCCGGAGAATCCGGTCTCGGAGGAGCCGATCGCGTCGGAGAGCATGAGGTGGGGGAACGCGTCGACGAACTGGTCCTTGACCGAGGGCGAGAGCAGGGCCGCGGACGAGCCGATGTAGAGCAGGCTCGAGGCGTCGTACTTCTCGGGGTCCCAGGCCTCGATCATGGGGCGGGCCATGGCGTCGCCGGTGATGAACATGAGGTTGACCTTGCGGTCGGTGACGGTCTGCCACACGGCCTCGGCGTCGAACTCGGGGACGAGCACGCTGGTGTGGCCGGCGAACAGGGCCATGAGGATGGCCCACTGGGCGCCGCCGTGGATGAGCGGCGGGAGGGCGGCGCGGACCAGGACACCGTCGTCGACGGCCTTGTTGGCGAGCTCCCATTCGTCGGCGACCTTCTCGCCGGTGAGGAAGTTGATGCCGCCGCCGAGGACCATGAACACGTCCTCCTGCCGCCACACGACGCCCTTGGGGAAGCCGGTGGTCCCGCCGGTGTAGAGCATGTAGAGGTCGTCGTTCGAGCGCTCGCCGAAGTCTCGCTCGGCGGACTGGGCGGCCAGCGCGTCCTCGTAGTGGGAGACGGTGACGCCGGCGGGGACCTGCGGGTCGGGGCCGTCGGTGCCGTCCTCGACCACCACGACGTGGGTGACGCCCGGCGTCTGCGGGAGGGCCTCGGCGAGGGTGGCGGTGTAGCGACGTTCGACGACGACGACAACGCTGTCCGAGTTGTTCAGCAGATACTCGAGTTCGGTCGCGACGTAGCGGAAGTTGACGTTGACCATGACCGCCCGCAGCTTGAAGATCGCGACCATCGCCTCGACGGCCTCGATGGTGTTGCGGCTGTAGACCGCGACCTTCCCCTCGGGGCCCACGCCGACCGAGCGGAGGTGGTGGGCGAGGCGGTTGGCGCGGCCCTCCAGTTCGCGGAAAGTCAGGACCCGGTCACCTTGGACCAGGACCTCGCGGTCCGGCACGCGATCGACGCTGTGCTCGACAAGATCTCCGATGGTGTAAGCCATGCCTCCAAACTAGAACGTGTTACCGTCCCGTGGTGAGTGTTACTTGAATCTCACTTCGACCAGTTTTCCCAGGAGGCTCCGTTGACCAGCGCCGTCACGCCCGAGGACCAGCACCTGCTCACCGAGCGGCGCGGTCACGTCCTGATCGTCACCATGAACCGGCCGGAGGCCCGCAACGCCCTGTCCGGGCCGATGATGCGGGGCATGGAGGCCGCATGGGATCTCGTGGATTCCGACCCCGAGATCCGCGCGTGCATCCTCACCGGCGCGGGCGGTTTCTTCTGTGCCGGTGCCGATCTCAAGGCCATGAACAAGGAGGCCCCGGGCGACAAGTTCGCCGGCGGCGGCTGGGATCTGACGAAGCTCCCCGCGCTGCTCAAGGGCCGCCGGCTGAGCAAGCCGCTCATCGCCGCGGTCGAGGGCCCGGCCATCGCGGGCGGCACCGAGATCCTGCAGGGCACCGACATCCGGGTGGCCGGACGCTCGGCGAAGTTCGGCGTCTCTGAGGCCCGCTGGGGGCTGTACCCGCTCGGTGGTTCGGCGGTTCGGCTCGTGCGCCAGATCCCGTACACCGTCGCGATGGAGGTCCTCATGACGGGCCGCCACCTGACCGCCGAGGAGGCCGAGCGCTTCGGGCTGATCGGCCACGTGGTGGACGACGGCTCCGCGCTGGACAAGGCCCTGGAGATCGCCGAGCTGATCGCCGCCAACGGGCCGCTCGCGGTGCAGGGGATGATCGAGACCATCCGCCGCACCGAGGGCATGCACGAGGAGGAGGCCTTCACGATCGACGCCGAGGTGGGCGGCCGCGTGTTCGCCTCCGCCGACGCCAAGGAGGGCCCGCGGGCTTTCGCCGAGAAGCGCAAGGCCGAGTTCCGGGGGGAGTAGCCCACCCCCTCCCCCAGTTGCAAGACATCACCCCGCAGCTGCCTGACCACAGTTGCGAAATCCAGCGAACTTTTCGACCAGGATGTCGGGCAACCGGGGCGCCCTGTCTTGCAGCTGGGGCGGGGCGGGGCCGCCCACTGGGCAACCCCGCCCCTCGAAGCTCGAGCGCCTCAGAGCTTGAGCCGCGTCCGCAGCTTCATCGCGCCGAAGTACATCGACGCCTGCTTCTTCTTGTCCGGCCCGAACGGCGGCACCATGAAATCGGCGGCGGAGTAGTCGAACGAGTGCAGAGCCACGGCCCGCTCGTGCGTGAAGGTCCGGAAACCGTAATGGCCGTGGTACGAGCCCATGCCGGAGTTCCCGACGCCGCCGAACGGGATGGCGGAGGAGACCATGCCGATGCCGAAGTCGTTGCCGTAGATGTTGCCGGAGCGGGTGCGGTCGGCCACCGTCTCGAACCGCTCGTTCTTCTCGCCGTACCAGTACAGGACGAGCGGGCTGGGCCGGTCGTTGATGTACCGGATGGCCTCGTCGATGCTCGAGTAGCGGAACACGGTGAGGACGGGGCCGAACACCTCGTCGGAGTCGATGTCCATCTCGGGCGTCACCCCGGTGAGCAGGGTGGGCGCGATCTTCCGGGTGAGCGCGTCCGGCAACCGCTCCCCCGTCGGCGTCGCGTCCCGCTTGGTCGCACCCTTGGCCACGGCGTCGTCCACCAGCCCGACGATCCGCTCGTAGTTCGAGGTGTTGACCGTGGCCGTGTAGTCCGGGTTGCCGACGATCGCCGGCAGGGTGCGACGCCACTGGTCGAGAACGGTGTCGCAGAACGCGTCGTACTGGTCATCGTGCACAAACACATAGTCGGGACACATGCAGACCTGACCACCGTTGACCAGGCGAGCCGAGGCGATGTTGCGCGCCGCCCGCTCGACATCGGCGGAGGTGTCCACGACCACCGGGTTCTTGCCGCCAAGCTCGAGCGTCACCGGGGTGAGGTTCTCGGCGGCGTCCTTGGCGACGGACTTGCCCACGCCCGGTGAGCCGGTGAAGAACAGGTGGTCGTAGGCGAGCTTGGAGAAGTCGGCGCCGCGGCCGTGTTCGGGGCCGGCGATGGCCAGCTCGTCCACGGAGAAGTAGTCGGGCGCCCGTCTGCACAGCACCTCGGTGGTGCGGGCAGTTACGGAGGAGGGCCGGATCATCACGCGGTTGCCGGCGGCCAGCGCGGACCCGGCCGGGACGATCGTGAGGTAGAGCGGGAAGTTCCAGGGCCCGATGATCCCCACCACGCCCTTGGGGTCGTGCCGGACCTCCTGCTGGAAGCCCAGCTTGTCGAGTGCGCGGGAGATACGGGTGGGCTTCATCCACTTCTTGACGTTCTTGCGCTGGTGGTCCAGATCCGGCATCGAGGACGCGATGTCGGTGAGCGTCGACAGCGTCTCTGGGCGGGAGCCGTAGTCCTCGCGCATCGCCTCAGTGAGCTCGGCGGCATTGTCTAGGACGAGCCGCTTGAGCCTCGAGATGCGGTCGCGGCGGATCTTGGCGCTGGGCTGCGGGTCGGCGAGGAACGCCTGCTGCTGCCGCTCGAGAATCTGGGCGAGAGTGAGGTCGCGGGCGGTGGGTGTGGTGGCCATGCCCCCAGGGTAGAACCTGTTCTCGCGCGGTGGGGCAGGAGGCGACGACGACGAGGGCCCACCTCCTCTGGATGAGAAGGCGGGCCCCCGGGAATGCGCGGTGTCAGCCGCCGAGCGAGCTCAGTGACCCGAGCGATCCACTCGTTCCGCCGGTTCCGCCGATGAGGCTGCCGAGGGAGCCGGAGTCGAGCGAGCCGGAGCCGTCGTTGTCGTCGCCGCCTTCGTCGCCGTCATCACCATCGTCGTCGGCGGGCCGGACGGTGACCGTCTTCTCGACGGTCTGGTCCCCGACTGTGACCGTCAGGACGACCTGGCCTTCTGCGTCCGGCGTCCACTCGCAGGTGGCGGTGCCGTCCTCGTCGAGAGTGACGCGGCAGAGCTCGCGGTCGCCGGAGACGATCACGACCTCCTCGCCCGCGTCACCGGTGATCTCGATCTCGGCCTTCTCCCCCGCCACCGGCTGGGCCGGGGTCAGGGTGATGATCGGCTCGGTCGGGTCGACGGCCTCGGGCTGGACCTCGAGCGCCCCGCCGTCGGCGGCCGTGGAGGTGTTGCCGGCCTCGTCGGTGGCGGTGACCGTCACCTGCTGGCCGTCCATCTCCTCGGTCGCGGTGAAGGTGCACGTGAAGGTGCCGTCGGTCGCCGTGATCTCGCAGACCTCCTCGCCGCCGACCTTCACCGACACGGTCGAGTCCGCCTCGGCCGAGCCCGTGACCGTGACCGTCTCCCCGACCGTCGCCGGCTGCGGCGACACCGTGACCCCGGTGGGCGCTGCGGGCGCCTCGGTGTCGGGCGCCTCCGCCACTGCGATCGCTGTTGCCGTCGGCGACTGCGAATGGTGCGTGGTGGCGTCGCCGGCATAGTAGGCGGTCACGTTGATGGCGCCTGCCTCGGTCGGCGTCCAGTCACACGTCGCGGCGCCATCGTCAGTCAGTCTGGCCGAGCACAGGAAGGTCGATCCGTCCCGGAACTCGACCAGAGAGTTCTCGGACCCCCCAGTGACCGTCGCAGAAAGCGTGACCGGCTCCCCCACCGTCGGGTCCGCCGAGGCGGTCACCAGAGAAGTCTGAGTCGCCGCGGCGTCGACCGTGATGGTGAGCTCGTCGGACTCGGCCGGTGAGACCGTCTCCGATCCCCCGTACACGGCCTTGATCACATACGTGCCGACCTCGACCGGAGTCCATGAATACGCGGCCTCTCCGCTGATAACGGTGACAGCGTCGACCGTGGTGCCGTCGACGACAATGTCGATCTGCTGCCCGTCAGCAATTCCGATGGCGTTGATCGACAGTTCCGTCGCTTGACCCGGCTGCACTGAACCCGGGCCGGTGAGCGAGACCGACGACGCGGCCGTGCCCACGGCGATGGTCGTGGCGTTCGCCGACTGCGATGCGGACGTGGCGTCGTCGCCCTGATAATGGGCCGTGACGTTGACCGTTCCGGCAGCCGCCGGGGTCCAGTTGCACTCAACGGTGCCGTCAGCGGCGAGCGTGCCGGTGCACAGCTCGCTATCGCCATTGCGGAACTCGACAGCGACACCCGGCGTGCCGCCGGCAACCGTGGCCGACAGCACGACCTCCTGACCGACGCTCGCGTTTGGCGAAGCCGTGACATCTGAGGTTGTCGTGCCCGCGGCGGTGACATCGATGGTCACCGGCGTGGACTCGGATGCTGCGACGAAGTCCGTGCCCGCGTATCCGGCGACAGCCGTGACCGTTCCGGCGGTCGCCGGCGCGGTCCAGGTGTACTTCGCTTGGTTGTCTGTAACAGTGGGCGAGCCGATCACAGTGTCACCAACCGTGATGTCGATGGTGTCGCCGTCGGCGATCCCGGTGGTGGTGACGGTGAACGTCACCTCGCCTCCCACACCTACTGGGCTCGTTGCGTCGAGCGATACGGTCGATGCTGCCTTGTCTACCGCCACGGTGGTGCCCCTCGGCGACTTCGACGGAACTGTGGCGGCATCGCCCGGGTAGTAGGCGATGACGTTGACCGTTCCGACTGAGAGCGGGGTCCAGTCGCATTCAACGGTGCCGTCAACTTTGAGGATCCCCTCACACAGCAGGGCTTCGCCGTCGCGGAACTCGACCGTGGCACCCCCGGTCCCGTCGGTGACCGTGGCCGACAGAGTGACCGGCTGGCCGGCAATCGCCGCGGTCGAGGCGCTCACCCGCGAAGTCTGCGTGGCGGAGGCGTCCACTGTAATAGTCAGCTCATCGGACTCGGACGGCGAGACCGTTTCCGACCCCTCGTACACGGCCTTGATCACGTAGGCGCCAGCCTCGGCCGGAGTCCACTCGTACATGGCCTGATCACCGTTGACTGTGACGGTGTCGACCGTGTTGGTACCGACCATGATGCCGATCTGTTGCCCGTCAGCGATGCCGACCGTGGTTATGGTCAGCTCTGCGGCCTGACCTGGCTTGACCGAACCCGGCCCGGAAAGTTCGATCGACGAGGCGGCCGTACCAATGGTGACCGCGGTAGGCGCAGCCGACGATGCTGCTGCGGCGGATTCGGTTCCCATGTAGTGGGCGGTGATCTCGTAGGCGCCGATTGCAGTCGGGGTCCAGAAGCACGACGCGGTGGCTCCCGAGCCCTTGGTCACCGAACAGAGTTCCGCGTCGGTGGCATCGCGAAATACGACCTCACCGCCATCCGCCGCGCCTGTAATGGTGGCCGAGAGTCGCACCTGGGAATTGACCTCTCCGTGGACGGTTGCTTCGACCGTTGAGACGTGCGTCAGGGACTTGCCTACGGTGCCGGTGACAGGCGTCGAAGATGAAGGCGCGTACCCTTCAGATCCTCGGTAACGGGCCACGATGCTGTAATCCTGACCCGCGAGTTCGATCGGGACGTCCCAGTCGGCGGTGGCCACACCGTCGACGACGGTGCCTTCTCCGATCTGGGTGCCGTAATGAGTGAAGTCGACCGTGTCGCCGTCGTTGCCCTCGTGGACGGTAGCTATGAGTTGTGAGACTTCTCCGGCAACCGGCGCCGGGTACACGGCGAGTGCGGTGGACGTCTGCTGCTTCGGGGTGGCAACGCTCACCATCCGTGTGCCGGATGTCGAGAAGGCGTGAGTGTCTGTGGCTACGAACCGCGCCTCCACCGGGTAATCCCCCGTGCGCTCTGGAATCCAGCCTGTATAGGTTGCGGTACCGCCAGCGACGTCGGCGACGCCCTGCACGTCGCCGTTGACGACAAACTCGACTGGCTGTCCGTCCGGAATGCCGGTCGTGGTGGCCGTGAGCGGGATTGCGCTGCCGGTATGCGCAGGTGAGCCGACCTCGAGGTTAACTCTCGTCGCGATCTTGCCGACATGCACGGTCACGTCCTGGGATGTGCTCCCCGCGACGTTCGTGGATCCCGCGTAGCGAGCAGCGAGTGTGAAGTCGCCTGTCGCCGTCGGTGTCCA
Source organism: Dietzia sp. NPDC055340 (assembly GCF_053645335.1). Taxonomy (NCBI): domain Bacteria; kingdom Bacillati; phylum Actinomycetota; class Actinomycetes; order Mycobacteriales; family Dietziaceae; genus Dietzia; species Dietzia sp. NPDC055340. The sequence continues at coordinate 91,771 of NZ_JBSHML010000013.1, forward strand.
GTCTGAGAACGAGGCTGACCCGGCGTTGACGGTTGTGGTCCCGGATGGGGTGCCATTGACCAAGAGCTCGAGCTCGTGTCCGTCAGGAATACCTGACGTGCCAGCCGCAAGCGAAACCGGTTCGCCGACCGACACCGAATTGGGCGTGGCCGTCAGCTCGACTTCGGATTGGATTTGCTGGACCGCGATCTGCGGCCCCATGGTTTTGTTACCCAGTTCATCGTTCCCTCCAGGCGCCCGCTTGATCCAAGTCCCGCCCGTGTTCAACCCCGTGCCTGGCTGGGTAGCGTCACACTTCACCGTGTACTCCGCAGTTATCCAGAACGGCTTTGCCGTTACACCGCCCCCATTGGCGAACTGCACATACTCGCTCGTCCTGGAGAACTCGTCTGCCGCCGTCGCTTCAGACGCGACATCCCCGCCCGTCGCCTGCCACCGTGCCGAACTCGGCACGTACTCCAAACACGTTGGAGTGAAATCACGCACCCGGTAGAGGAGATATCCACCGGATTCGCGCATAACCTCGGTCCTCACGGTGACAACTTGTCCATACGTCGGCGTGGCCTCGCTCACGGTGCGTGTAATCTTGAACGGCGAACCCACACCACCGACATCGTAAGTCGCGGGCGGCGTCGGACCAGCCGACACTGTCGGTGCGCGGTCTAAGACGAATACAGTCGCGATGAGCACGAGCGCGGCGAGCAGGGTGATCATCCGCCGAGCCGGGGTGAATGTGGTCATCAGGATCTCCTACATAACTTCATTGGCTGCCGATGGTCGCTGGCGGCATCAAATTGGCTTGAGAAACTAGCCGCGTCTACCTTTTCAGGGAGCGGGAACTCGTTCGTGGGCAGTCAGCCACGACGGGACACTGTCGCAAGCTTCACTTTGTCGCGGTTGCCATGGGGTTTCCGAACTGGGTCGGTGCAGCGACCCGAATAGTGGTGCCCCGCCGCCTTCGGACGACGGGGCACCGAGTCATTGGCTGGTCAGCTGCCGAGCGAGCTGAGCGAGCTGGCGCCGCCCCCAGCCCCGACACCGAGGCTGTCGGTCAGCGAGCCGAGGCTGCCTGTTCCTGCACCCGGATCAGTCGGGTCGGTCGGGTCAGGATCGACTGGGTCGACGACCTTAGGGGTGATAGTCGCCTGGGTCCTGGCCTCTGTAGCGTGGAAATTACCCGACGGGACGAACTCTGCTCGGATTGTCCGTACACCTTCCGCCTCCGGGGTCCACTGGATCGTCGCCACGCCGTTCGTCACGATCGCCGTACCAATGACAGCGTCACCGTCTGTGAAGGTGACGCTGCCGGTGGCATTGGTGGGGCTGACTGTCGCTGTCAGGGAGACGTTTCCTCCAACAGTAGTGCTGGCGACCGGATCGAGAGTCATGCTGGTCGCTTGGGCACCCGGGTCGGCTGCCTCGACAGTGAACGCCGGCGCAGCCCCTGCTGACGGGTTGACACCCGGCCTACCGGAGAACTTGACGTCAATCGTCGTGAGAATCGCAGCGTCTGGAATCCAATTGATCGTCGCGGTGCCGTCAGCTCGGACCGCCCTCTCTCCGATCGTCTCGCCGTTCGCCAGGAACTCGACCGTTCCACCCGCGCCTGCGGGAGTCACAGATGCCGTGAGCTGCGATGTCTGCCCCACCTTTGGTGTGCCTGCGACGTCAACGTCAACGGCCGAGTCCTCATTGACCGGCGACACGGTAACCATGCGCTCTGCTGACGACCCGCCGTGCGTCGCAGTCTGCGCAAAAGTCGCCCGAATGGTGGTGACCCCTTCCGCGGTCGGCGCCCACTGAAGCGATGCCTTTCCTGCGGAGACGGCGCCCGATCCGATGGGCTGCCCGTTAGCGGTGAAAGCGACTTCCGAGCTGTCCGGGACGTTGTTCGCATCGACATTGAACGTAATCTGCTGGTTCACCTGCGGGTTAACCGGCTGGTGAAACAGGAGCGAAGTCCCGAGACGCTGCACCGAGATTTGCGGCCCCATGGTTCTGTTACCCAGTTCATCGTTCCCTCCAGGCGCCCGCTTGATCCAAGTCCCGCCCGCGTTGAGGCCCGTGTTCGGCTGGGTAGCGTCACACTTCACCGTGTACTCCGCAGTCATCCAGAACGGCCTTGCCGTTACACCGCCCCCATTGGCGAACTGCACATACTCGCTCGTCCTGGAGAACTCGCCTGCCGCCGTTGCTTCAGACGCGACATCCCCGCCAGTCGCCTGCCACCGTGCCGAATCCGGCACGTACTCCAAACACGTTGGAGTGAAATCACGCACCCGGTAGAGGAGATATCCACCGGATTCGCGCATAACCTCGGTCCTCACGGTGACAACTTGTCCGTACGTCGGCGTGGCCTCGCTCACGGTGCGTGTGATCTTAAACGGCGACCCAACACCGCCCACCTGATAGGTCGCCGGCGGTGTCGGCGCCGCTGACGCGACCCCTGCGCCGCCCACAATGAGCGCTGCGCCCGCAATCGCGGTCGCTGCGGCTACCCCCCGGCGAATTACTTCGTTCCTCATGAACCTCTCCTGGTCTTCATGAACCCCCGAACGCGGATCGGCGCTGATCGCCGAAGACACACTGCGCACGGTGTGACACAACTAACAATAACGAAACTCTGATGAGAAACAAATTCTCATATGGACGTTGTTGTTTCCCGCCCGGCAGACGGAACGACGGTATGTCCTGCGTGAACGTGCATCCTCGCCCGGCTCACCCAATTGGTCGCTAGTCAGGCGCACATCGGAATTGAGCCGCGCCTACGCTGGCTAAGCAAGCGCGGCTCGACCTACGGCACTAGACCTCGGACAACTCGCACGACTCCAGATCTACGGCCCGGGCCTCGACCGAATCAGCCACTTCGAGGACGCCATCACGCAACTCAAGTGTCGAGCCCCTGCGGACCGTAACCGAACACTGGGGTGCTCCTGTGCCGGAAACGACCAGCTTGGCGCCATCGACGATCTCGGCCTGCCCGCCACCCGGTAGACGCACTGACTTATTCGGCGACTGCGTCGTGGTCGTAGCCGGAGAATCAGATGACGGCGGGCGGCTCGATGTCGGTGCCGGTGTGGACTTTGCGGTGGTTGACGACCGCGTGGACGCCAACGGGCTGGGCGCCGCGGTCACGGAGGAGCGCGGGGCAACGGCCGGCCGAGCGGTAGCGGGAGTCGACGACGGTGAGGCTGCCTCAGTCGCCTCGTCAGCCGACGTCCGAGTTTCGCCGACCTCCCTCTCCCCCGCTTCTGCGTTCACTTCAGCGGGGTCTTCTTCAACCCGATCGAGCTCGGCAGCTGGCGCCGATCGCGGAGCCGCCATCACAGTTTGGCGCCCAGCCGACGCGGGTGCATCCGTCGATGGGTCCCACACGGTGGTGTCCTCCCAGTCCGAGTTAGGTGCGTCGTACCGGGGATCACCGGAACATCTAGTCAGGACGCTGGAAGAGGTGTAGGTCGTATGACTCACGTAGCCGGATGACCGTACTCGCAAAGGATCGTCTGACCCGCTTGTAATGTTGACGGTGTAGATTCTCACGCGATCCGACGCGGTGCCGCCGCTCGAACGATACCGATACGACGTTTCGGTGGTGTAGAAATCTTCGCGTACCTTGCTTTCATCGTTGTCACGCAGGATGAGCACCCGGTACTTCATCCCTGGGCCAGCCGTCGACCATGTGATCATCGCTCCTGTGTTCCCGCTCCAGTCATAGTCTCTTTCGCAATTGATCGTTGCTGGGAGCGGCGTCGGGAAGAAGTTACCCGTCGCGATCTGGGAGCCATCAGTGGAGACGACTTCATTTGGATTGGCGAGGGTAGACACGGACTGTCCCAGCGTCACTGCCATCGCGGCGACGCCGGCAACCGCCACGGCGGTACGCCACGACTTCATGCGAGTCCTGATCGGCATGTGATCACGCATGGTGCCCCTCCTGAGCTTCGGAACTGACGTTGTCGTCGTCGTCATAATCTGGTCGTCGGGCGCGGCGCGGCGCAGGACCATACCCGGCCGCCAGAACCACCACCGCGCCGACGAGCGCACCCCCGAGGAAGATCGCGACCGGGCTGGTCAGCCAGCTCACCGCGTACCCGAGCCCTGGGGCATGGAAGAACACCCGATCCGCCTGGCCGAACACGTACGGCGACACATCCGCGACCGGGTTGGCGTCACCTTGCAGCGTGGCCACGACGCCGTGATCTGCCGGCGCCGGGGCGAGGTCGACCACGCGGTGAGTGATGCGGACACCCTGCTGGTTGTCCACACTCACCACATCACCGACGGAGATCTCCGACGCCGGCACTGACCTGGCCAGCGCGAGTGACCCTGTCGGGATCTCCGGGGACATCGAACCCGACCGGAAAACCAGTGGGGTCACCCCGAGCAGCATCGAGGCCGCTGCGATCCCGATGCAGACGAGCCCGACGACCGCACCCACATTGAGGATCAGTTCGCGAACTCGGTGACGTCGGTCCGTACGAGACGTTTCAGTGGGGATGGTCGACTGTTCGATCACGGTCATGACACTCCCTCCGCCACGAAGTGGAATGTCGGATCGACGATCTTGAAGCGGGCGTCAATCCCGGCATCAGATCCGACCGTCACCTGCACACAGACTTCCTCGGAAGCTCCACTCGTGAGAAACTTCTCGGTCGCGAGCGTCGGTGACGGGGACATCGCCACCGTCGACCCGATCTGCGAACCCTCGCAGGTGGATCCGTTGTTGCCCGGCCCCTCATACAGGCCAACCTGAAGTACTTTGACCAGCTCCTGCGCGCCGGTTGCCTGGGCGGACATCGACCAGTTGAAATCGGCCGTGCCCGTGTTCTGGACATCGAGGACTCCAGCCACACTCTGGCCACGGAGCATGCTGCTGCGATTCATAGCGACGAACTGGCTGGCCGGAGCATCGCCGTTGATCTTGAGGTCCACCACCTCGACTTCCCCGGCGCTGAAAGTGCCACTCGTTGCCGTGGCCGAATCGGACCAGGCCGCCATGGTGCCCACGGCACCGGCGCCCAGAACGATCCCGAGCGTCAACCCGGCGCGGGTATACGCCCACGCGCGTCCCTCGCCGAACTTCTGCAGCCCGGACCGCGTCTCGGCGCTGCTCCGCCTGTCAGAGAGATTCATCGTTGTTCTCCGATCCCGCATCGGCCGCATCACTGCGATGGCGCCGTGCGTCAGCGACACTCGACCCGAACATCCACAGCGCGTAAGCGCCCAGCCCACCGATGGCGACGACGAGAAGTAGCTGACGACTGTCGCCCGTCAACGCGCTATTGGCATAGCCGAGGTAGGGCATCGAGTACCAGTACTTGCCCCGGATCTGCCCGGGAACCAGTAAGTCTCTGTCGGCGACATTGTTGGCATCGCCCTGGGTCTGGAACCGCGGAGTTCCCTCCGAGTCGTAGACCACCTGCGTGATGCGGTGGGTATTTACCGCCGGGTTATCCGACTCGATCTGGAAGGTGATCACGTCACCCGCGCGAAGTTGAGTGGCGGGGACGGGCTTGACCACGATCAGCGTTCCCGGCGACAACGCGGGTTCCATCGATCCCGTCAGCACTGTGTACGGCGTGGCGCCGGCGAGCCGGGGCACCACCACGAGTGCGGCCAGCACCGCCACCGCCACCAGCAGAAGCAGACAGGACGTGACCGTGCGGATCCACCACCACACGCCGGTCCGTTCCGACTCGGCCTCTGCCACCGCCGCCGGGCGGTCCACGACCGAAGTCATGATTGGGTCGCCTGGAACGTGAAGGTGGCCGAGCCTTCGTCGTCGGAGGTCGAGTCGTCGACCATCTCGACTCGGAAGCACAAGATCTCCCACGCGCCGACTGCGAGGCCGCGGTCCGCGGTGAACGCAGACTTCAGCTCACCCGCGTACAGCTCTTTGCCTGCGGTATCCCCCGATTCCAGGCAGTCGGTCTCGGAGGACACCGCGGCAACCCGCAGATTCAACGGCAGGTCCGCGCCGAGCTCAGTAGAGACGAGCCGGTACTGCATGGGGACACTGCCGGTGTTGTACACGTGCAGCGGGCGCTGCACAAAGTCGCCACTCATCATGTCGTCCATCTCCAGACCCGTGAACGAGTACGCCTCCACCTGGGATTCGGACGTGCCGACAGCAATGTCAAGTCGGCCGGAGCTGATGGTCGCCCCGGGCGTCTCCGCGGAATCGCTCCACATCGCGCCGGTCTGCTGCACGGACAAGATGGATACCCCCGCGACAGCAGCCGCCGCGAGCGCCCAACGTAGATGAGTGGCCATCAGTCGATCAGCTCAGATCAGTTGCTCGCCGGAGCGGTCTGCTCAAGCGTGATCGTCGAACCGGCGAGCGTGGCGGACTGATCCATTCCGTCCTCGCCTGAGGTCTCCGGATCGAAAGTGATGGACACTGTCACCGAGACAGTCTTGGCATTATCGGCGCGAGTGATGTTGTCGAGCGTGATGCCGTCTGTGTTCGAGGTGGCATCTACGTTCAGGTAGTCGTTGAGACCTCCGGTCACACCGCCAAGGTTTGGGGCAAGTTTGGCCACAAGATTATCGCCGGCCACGTCGAGCCGATACTCGGCCGTGTACTGGACGACGTCGCCCGGAACGATGAGATCGCTTGAGGGATTGAAGTCATCTCCGTCAGCCCACTCCCACGTGCCGCCATCGACTTCGGTGATCCGCAGGTGACCCGATTTCACGACACCGCCATCGAGCGTTGCCTCATCACTCCACGCCGCATACGTTCCGGCACCGCCGGCCAACAGCAGCGCGGCCGCGCCGAGGGCGATAGCCCCCTTGGTGTTCTTCTTCATGATTCCCCCTCAAGGTGATCGGTACCGTGCGGCGAATCCGCCCGGACCAGCGGTGCGATGTCGCCGGCCACGGGCCATCTCATCGCTCGTACAGGGCAGACTCAGGTCTGCCGACGGTCAACAGCTGGCGCTGATGACCGAGTTCAAGAGCCCCGGGGAATCCGGGGCAGGATGTGGGCGTCTACCCGAAGCCCAGAGAGGGGCTGCCGAGCGAGCCGAAACCACCGCTCGAACCCGACGAGCCACTCGAACCCGAGGACCCCGACGACCCACTCCCCCCGGAGAAGCCGATTGAGCCGGAGTCGAGAGAACCGCCACTTCCGGACGAGCCCGACGAGCCGGCGGAGCCGGAACCGCCGCCGGATCCTGGGCGCTCCTGCAGGGTGATCCCCCAGTCCGGCGTGATGCGAGCCGATTGCTCAACCTCGCTGAAGGGCACGCCCACGTTGAGAGTCAGCAGCACGGACTCACCAGCAGGCAACGAGAACTCACCCATCAGAACGCCAGGCCCGAGAGCCTGCGCCACCGGCAGAATTCGCGCCGCTCCTTGCACCCCGTTGACGTCGACCCGGAACCACGCGCTTCCGCGATCGATGGACCAGTTGCCGAGATAGACCTCGCCGTCGACAGCCGTATCGCCGGTGACCCGAAGATGGAATGTGGTCGCATTCGGATCGCCGCCGGGAACGGGAACCGTGGTGGTGTCCCAGGGGATCGACTCCACGCCGCCCCACGCGACCCCGTCAGCGGAGTACTGCTGGCGCTCCCGGTCGACGGGCACCGACTCACTGGGTGCGGCGGTGGCCATGCAGCCGGCCGCGAAGTATGACACCACTGCGGCCGAGGCGACGAGCAGGGGGCCGCGACGGCTCTTCGCGCGAGGAGTGCACTGCGGCAACAAGGCGGGCATGCGGAGTAACCTAACTCACACGTAGGCATACGTCCAGACTTACATCACCTTTTCTTCATGCTGCCCTGGCATGGGAGGAGACCTCTCACGGCACAGATAACCGCAAGTCAAGTTACGAAACACACCCTTGGCAAGACTTCGCCCTCAAGGTAAATCTGAGACTTTGCTTGTCCTTTGCCCCACTGTCGGTGAGCCGTAGCTTATATCGCCGAGCTGAGCCACTTGGCCATCCTGCCGTTCGGACGCCCGCCCTCGCGAAGGACCCCACGGTTACAGCGGCCGCGAGAACTGAAGCGCGCGGGCCCGCCGTTCACCGAAGTGAATGGCGGGCCCGCAACGTGAACCGCGAGATTCAGGACTTAGCTGAGTCCGATGAGCTTCCCGAGGTTGATCTGGTTGATGATGTCGGCAATGAAGCTCGCGGGGTCAGACGAAATCTGCGAACCCGCCGAGCCGCCGTCAGCAGAGCCTGTTGCGGAACCGAGGCCAGCACTGTCCAGTGAGCCGGTCACGGCCTCGACAGGATTCTTCTCTCGGATTTTCACGCAGACGTCGATCGGATCCCACGTCTGCCAGCCCCAAATATCGGGGTACATGGCTGCGCCACTGTTGAGAACGGTCCCGGGCTTCAAGTCGTCCGACGCCTTATACGTAACCTCAAGCGTCGGCTTGTTCCCGATAATCCACTTTCCGGACTGGGTGACAGTTCTGGCACTCGCATCAACCACCGGATCCACCGGCTTACCGTTGACCTTTGCACTTACAAAGGTGAGGCCTTCCGGATAGATGTCCCGCATCGCGCTCAAAACCGGCGGCACCCCTTGAGCCTTCGCAACCTCGACCTTGTACGTGACCGTGCCGCCCGGCTGAACCTCGGCCTTGTTCGCAGTCTTTGTCAGACTGATGCCTACAATTCCTGCCGCTCCGAGCTCAGTCTTAGTGTTCGAAACACCGCATGTTGCGGCAGTGTCCGCATTTGCGACTCCCGTACCCGCCGCAATACCCATTCCCGCAGCGAGCAGGGCGGCGGTGGCGCCGGTGGCGGCAACACGCTTCAAAGTAGCTTTCAAGGAGGTCTCCTACTTGTAGGGGTTCGCCACTTGCGTTCGTATCGACGCATCGCAGCGAAACTGCACATTCACCATTCGCGGCTGAATGTGATTTACAGCACTCTAAAATTATACTCATGCCGCAGCTTAGGTGCAACAGGTTCCAGCCCGGCCAGAAGCACGCTGAGTCCGCTGATGATCTATTTCGCGTCCGCCCAGTACGGATCCTTCAGCGTGCGCTTGACCAGCTTGCCGTTGGCCTGCCTTGGCAGCTCGTCCACCACGTCGATTGTGCGCGGCATCTTGAACTTGGCCAGCCGACCGGCCAGGTCGTCGAGGATCTGCGCCTTGAGCTCGTCGGACTCGTCAAAGCCCTCGGCCAACTCGATCACGGCCTTGACCTCCTCACCCCAGTCCTTGTGCGGGATCCCGAACACGGCCGCGTCGCGCACCGCCTCATGACGCGTCATCTCCGACTCGATCTCGGCGGGGTAGATGTTCACGCCACCGGAGATGATCATGTCGTTCTTGCGGTCGCACAGAAACAGGTAGCCGTCGGCGTCGACGTACCCGATGTCGCCCATGGTGAACAGCTCGCCGACATACGTCTTGGCGGTCTTCTCGGCATCCTGGTGGTACTCGAACTTGGAGCCGTGCATCTGCAGGTAGACGTTCCCGATCTCGTCGGTGCCCAGCTCGTTGCCGTCGTCGTCGAGGATCTTCAAGGTCGTGGTCCTCCACGGCTTCCCCACGCTGCCGGGCTTGCGCAGCCACTCCTCACCGGTGATCGTGCAGCCGCCGCCCTCGGTGCCGGCGTAGTACTCGGTGAGCACCGGACCCCACCAGTCGAGCATCGCCTGCTTGACGTGCTTGGGGCACGGCGCGGCGCCGTGGACGATCGTGCGCAGACTCGATACGTCGTACTTCGCGCGCACGTCCTCGGGCAGCTCGAGCAGCCGCGAGAACTGGGTGGGCACCATGTGCGACTGGGTCACCCCGTGCGCGTCGATGAGCCGCAGCATCTCCTCGGGCGTCCACTTGTCCATGAGCACCACGGCCTGGCCCAGGTTGAGCGAAATGGTGACGAAGTTCAGCACGGCCGTGTGGTACAGCGGCGAGCCGCAGATGTGGACATTGTCCGGCGCGTGGATGTCGAAGCCGGCGAAGAAGTAGTAGTTGGGGACCGTCACCTGGTCGGGGCTCGCGCCGGTCAGCGGCCGGCGCACGCCCTTGGGGCGGCCGGTGGTACCCGAGGTGTAGAGCATCGGGGCGCCGAGGGTGCGGTCCGAGGGAAGCGACGACGACGAGGCCTCCCCCGCCCCACCGTCACCCGCGGCCGGAGCGGCCAGCTCGGCGAGCGGTCGGAATCCGGGCACGTCGCCGATCGCGTAGCAGCGGGCCTTGTCGAGCCCGGCCTCGGCCGCGGCGACTCCTGCGACGTCGGCGAACCGCTGGTCCGCGATGAACACCGTCGAGCCGGAGTTGTCGATGATGTACGCGACCTCGGGGCCGGTCAGGTGCCAGTTGGCGGGCGCCACGTAGAGGCCGATCTCCAGCGCGGCGTAGTAGACCTCGAGGAACTCGAGCGAGTTGGGCGCCAGCAGCACGATGCAGTCACCGGTCTTCAGGCCCAGGTCCTGCAAGCCGCGGGCGTAGCCGTGGGCGGCCTCGGCGAGCTGGCCGAAGGTCACCTGGCGGCCGGGCTGGTCGGCGGAGCCGCCCTCGATCACCGCGACCCGGTCGGGCTCGGCCTCGGCGATGCGGTAGACGCTGGTCACGTGCTCGCCGGTCCGCGGGTCCAGGATTCCGGCGTCGGCGGGGACTGTTGGCGTGGGTGCACTCATGCGCCCCACGATAGAACGTGTTCTATCTCAGTGGCGGTCTTTCTCCCCGACGAATCGGTTCGACCCTCTACGGCTCATCAGCAGGCGCGTGCTCCCTCCGACTCGCCGCGTCCGAGCTGACCGACCCCGAGATCGATCACGTGGGGATCGGTACCGGCGACACTGGCGAGCAGGAGTACGTGGTGTCGTTGACCGCGGACGACGGCGATGGTTCCGTCATCTTCTCGCCCGACCTCCAGGTGCTGGCGACCTCCGTATACCGCTGAGACCGGCCCGATTGAGCCACGCCGCCGCCTAGTCTTGAGTCTATGACCTGTGCCCCGAGCGCCCGCCGCCGTGCCGCAGCCGGTGCCGCACTGATCACCGCCCTGCTCGCGGCCCTGACGCTCACGGCGTGCAGTGCAGACGACCCCGGGGACAGCACGGACACGACCGCCGCCGCGACCGCCACCGACACAGCTGCCACCACGACTACCACTACTGCCGACGCCACCATCGACGGCGAGCCCGCCGACGCCGCGGCCCTCGCGATCAGTGACCAACTCGCCGCGTCGCTCATGTCGGCGGCCGACGAGTTCGGCGACGTGGAGGTCGATCTGCTCCTGGTCTACGCCGATCACGTGAGCCTGTTCTACGTGGATCCGGCCGATCCGGGCACCAGGCACCGCACGGAATTGCGTGATTCGACCTGGTCCGCCCCCACCCGCGGCCCCAGACTGGGAACCGCACCGCCCCTGCCACTGGACGCGATCGACCCGGTGGTGGTCCGCTCCGCGATCGAGGCCACTCCGACGCTGCTGGGCACCGACGAGGCGCGGCTGAGTCACGTGTCCATCTATCCGGACGACAGCGGCCGGGCCGAGTACCTGGTCGCGTTGGCCACCGGCGGCTCGCTCGGCAACGTGACCTTCGGCCCCGACGGCCAGGAACGAGAGGTCGAGGCTCCCAGGTGATCTGACCCGGTCCGGCGGCTACGCTCTCGCTCATGGCGAAGCACCGTAACCGCGCATCCGACGCCCAGCGCGCCGCCGTCCAGCAGGCCATCGACGAGGCCTTCGCGGCGGGCCGGCTCGACCATTTCGAGCACTTCGAGCGCATCCGGACCGCCATCAAGGCCAAGTACATCGACGAGCTACGCCCGCTCGTGGCCGACCTGCGCGGCGGTGACGACGACCTGGGATTAGACGGCGATGACGACGACAACGCCCCCACCGGCTCCGCGTACACCGGTTGGGATGCCCGTCGCCGTGAAGACCTCAGCCACGCGAAGCGGGGATGGACGATCGGGATCGCGGTCGCGGTGGCGGTGCTCGCGATCGCCGGCGGGGCGATCGCCGCCTCCGTGACGGACGGTTCGTCGAACGCCGGCACAGACGAGGTCGGCCCGGGCCTCCTGCACACCGAGAACGGGGTCACCCGCCTGCTCGCCGAGACCGAATCCGAGTTCCCCGCCCAAGAAATCGACTCGATCCTGATCTACGGCGAGTACGCCACCCTCTCGCAGCAGGACCCGGCCGATCCACACAAGCGGATCACGCATGAATTCCGTGGCGGATGGGAGGAGCGGCGGTTCGATCCGATCCAGGCCGACGCAGATCTCACCGTGAGCTCGATCGACGCCGCCGACGTGATGGCCGCGATTACCGCCGCCACCGGTGTTCTCGAACTCGACCCCGACAAGACCGTCATCAGCCATGTCCAGGTCTCGGCTGACGCGCTCGGGGACCCCGAATTCCGGGTCTCGGCCTCCGAGGGCAAGTACGGCGACCTCGGCACCGCCACCTTCGGCCCGGCAGGCCAGGTCCGCGAAGTCACCCTCCCCGACTGACGGACTCGCGCACACTTGATCCGAGACCTCGGGTCGGAGTCCACCGCTCTAATGACCGTGCCCTCCCCGCGCGGCCTCCCCGTTCGCCCTCCCCCGCGCGGTTGCAAGACATGGCCGCGCGATTGCCCGACATCTAATGCGTTTTTCGGGCCACTTTTCGTTCCCCGGTCTTGCAACCGGGGAGCGATGTCTTGCGACCGGTCGTCGGGCGCGAGTCCCGGGCGGCAGGGCCGAGGGCCGGGCGCGCATGTCAGTCAGGCCGGCGGCGGGGCCGGGCGCGCATGTCAGTCAGGCCGGCGGCGGGGCCGGGAGAGCGGGCACCCCAGCGTCGAGCGGGCGCGACGGGCGCCGCTGTGCTCAGTCGATCAGCCGCGCGATCCGCTCGATCTCCTCGACCGACCGCGCGGTCACCACCAGCATCGTGATGCCGGCGGCCTCCCACTCGGCGATCTGCTCGCGCACCTGCGCCTCGTCGCCGATGATCGCCGTGGCCTCCACCATCTCGTCCGGCACGGCGGCCGCGGCCTCGTCCTTGCGGCCGGCGCGGAACAGCTCGGTGATGCGGTCCACGTCCTCGGCGAAGCCCATCCGCCGGAACGCCTCGGCGTGGAAGTTCTTCTCCTCCGCGCCCATGCCGCCGGCATACAGCGCGGTGAACGGCTTGTAGGCGTCGATCACGCCGCGGCGGTCATCGGTGATGTGCAGCTGGCACAGGAACGCCACCTCGAAGTCCTCGCGGGTGCGCCGGGCGCCGGGTCGGGAGAAGCCCTCGTCCAGCCACGTGTTGAACTCGGACGCCGTACGCGGGGAGGCGAGGAAGCCCAGCCAGCCGTCGGCGATCTCGGCCGCCAGGGCCACGTTCTTGGGCCCCTCGGCGCCGAGCCAGATGGGCACGTCCTCGCGCAGCGGATGCAGGATCGACTTGAGCGGTTTACCGAAGCCGGAGGCGTCCGCGCCCTGGTACGGCAGCGCGTAGGCGGGCCCCTCGGAGGTGACCGGGGCCTCGCGCCGCAGCACCGTGCGGATGATGTCGATGTATTCGCGGGTCCGGGCGAGCGGCTTGGCGAACGCCTGCCCGTACCAGCCCTCCACCACCTGCGGCCCCGAGACGCCCAGCCCCAGGCAGAAGCGCCCGCCGGACAGGTGGTCGATCGTCATGGTGCTCATCGCGGTGGCCGTGGGCGTGCGGGCGGAGAGCTGCACGACGGCGGTCGACAACCGGATGTTCTCGGTGAGTGAGCCGTACCAGGCCAGCGGGGTGAACGCGTCGGAACCCCAGGCCTCGGCGGTGAAGACGGTGTCGAATCCCGCCTTGTCCGCGGCCACCACGAGGTCGGCGTGATTGGTGGGCGGCTGCGCGCCCCAGTATCCGAGCTGCAAGGCGAATTTCATGGACACAGTGTGACCCACGCCGCCGGATCCGCGTGATGCCCACCACGGAAAGTCTCCCGAAATCGAGTGGAACGTGTTCTACTTGCGAGCGTGACGTCCAGAGAAATCGTTGTTGATATCACCGCGCCGGACGAGCCCGTGCTGTCCGCCTCGCTCACGCCGTCCTTCGACTACACCAGGTCGACCGGGCCCGTGCTGGGAGCGTTCTTCACCGGCCTCCGCGACCGCCGGATCGTGGGAAACCGCGACTCCCGGGGCACCGTGCACGTCCCGCCGGTCGAGTTCGACCCGCTCACGCGCGAGCCGCTCACCGAGACCGTGGAGGTCGGCTCGGGCGACGGCGTCGGTGGCGTCGTCGTCGCATGGACCTGGGTTCCCTCCCCCACCGACGTCAACCCGCTCGACACCCCGTTCGCCTGGGCGCTCGTGCGGTTCGACGGCGCGGACACCGCCATGCTCCTGCCACTGGCCGCCGACGGCCCCGAGGCCGTCAGCACCGGGATGCGCGTGCGCGTGCGGTGGTCGGCCGAGCGACGTGGCGACGTCCACGACATCGCGTGCGTGGTCCCCGAGGGGTACGACGACGACACCGCCGCCACCGACGCCCCGCCCACTGACCGCGAGCCCGCCGCCGCCGAGTCCGCTGCCGCCGAGCCCGTCACGGGGGTCGTCACGCCCATCGGCCTGGCGGTGACCCACACGGCCGCGCCCGCAGAGAGCGAGTTCCTGCGCGCCATCGTGCAGGGCCGGATGCTGGGGCGCCGCCGCTCCAACGGCCCCGAGGTCTACGTCCCGCCGCGCGATTACTGCCCGTCCGACGGCGTGGCCATGGGCGAATACGTGGAGGTCGCCGACGTCGGCACCGTCACCACGTTCGGCATCGTCAACGTGCCGTTCGCGGGGCAGGAGATCAAGCCCCCGTACGTCACGGCCTACATCCTGCTCGACGGCTCCGATGTGCCCGTCCAGCACCTCGTCCTGGGCTGCGAGGCCTCCGAGGTGCGGATCGGGATGCGCGTGCGCGCCGTGTGGGCGCCGGAGTCCGAGCGGCCCGCGTCCATGAAGGCCATCACGCACTTCGAGCCGAGCGGTGAGCCCGACTCCGATCCCGCCACCGTCGCCACACACCTGTAGAGGACACCTCGTGACCCACACTGCTCCCCGGGACGTGGCCGTCATCGGTTTCGCCCACGCCCGCCATTCCGAGTCCACGTTCGGCACCACCAACGGTGTCGAGATGCTCGCCCCGGTCTTCGCCGAGTGCTACCGGCAGACCGGCCTCGACCGCACCGACATCGAGTTCTGGTGCTCGGGCTCGTCCGACTACCTGGCCGGCCGCGCCTTCTCCTTCATCTCCGCCGTCGACTCGATCGGGGCCGTGCCGCCGATCTCCGAGTCGCACGTCGAGATGGACGCCGCCTGGGCGCTGTTCGAGGCGTACCTCAAGATCGCCGCCGGCCACGCCGACACCGCGCTGGTCTACGGCTTCGGCAAGGCCTCGGCCAGCACCGACCTCGACACCGCGCTCGCCCTGCAGCTCGACCCGTACACCGTGACCCCGCTGTGGCCGGGCCGCCACCACGTGGCCGCGCTGCAGGCCCGGTCCGGCATCGACGCAGGGCGCTGGTCGGAGGCCGAGATGGCCGCCGTCGCCGCCCGCGCGCACGGCCGGGACGCCGCCGAGCTGCTGGCCGAGCCGTATGTCGCCGACCCGCTTCGCCGTCACGACTGCCCGCCGGTCACCGACGGCGCCGGCGCGATCATCCTGGCTTCGGGCGATCGCGCCCGTGAACTGGTCGCCGACCCCGCCTACATCTCGGGGATCGAGCACATCGCCGACTCCGCCGAGTTCGGGGCGCGCGATCTCACGGACTCGCCCTCGGCCCGTGCTGCCGCGGTTCGTGCGACGGGCTCGTCGTCGTCGGACCGTCCCGACCTGGGCGGCGTCGGCGTCGCCGAGCTGCACACCCAGTACACGCACCAGGAACTCCTCCTGCGCGCGGCGCTGGGCCTGGCCGACGACGTCGCGGTGACCCCGTCGGGCGGCTCGCTGGTCGCCGACCCACTGTTCTCCGCGGGGCTCGAGCGCATCGGCTACGCCGCCGAGGCCATCTGGTCCGGCCGCACCGAGCGCGCCCTGGCCCACGCGACCAGCGGCCATCTGCTGCAGCAGAACCTCATCTGCCTCCTGGAAGGACGCACCGCATGAGCGCCCACAGCTCCGGCCTGCCCGCCGCCGTGCTCGGCACCGGTCAGACCCACCACGTCTCCCGCCGCACCGACGTCTCCATGGCCGGCCTCTGCCGCGAGGCCATCGACGCCGCCATGATCGACGCCGGGGTGGGCTGGGACGACATCGACGCGGTGATCGTCGGCAAGGCCCCCGACCTGTTCGAGGGCGTCATGATGCCCGAACTGATGATGGCCGACGCCCTGGGCGCCGTGGGCAAGCCGCTGCTGCGCGTGCACACCGCCGGCTCAGTCGGTGGATCCACCGCGATCGTGGCCGCCTCCCACGTCCAGTCGGGGCGGTACCGCCGCGTGCTGGCCGTGGCGTGGGAGAAGCAGTCCGAGTCCAACGCCATGTGGGCCCTGTCGCTGCCCGTGCCGTTCACCGCACCGGTCGGCGCCGGCGCCGGCGGCTACTTCGCCCCGCACGTGCGCTCCTACATCCGCGGCACCGGCGCCCCCGAGCACGTGGGCGCCATGGTGGCGGTCAAGGACCGGCTCAACGGCTCCATCAACCCGTACGCGCACCTCAAGCAGCCCGACATCACCGTGGACAAGGTGCTCGAGGGCCAGATGCTGTGGGACCCGATCCGCTTCGACGAGACCTGCCCGTCCTCCGACGGCGCGTGCGCGATCGTGATCGGCGACGCCGACGCCGCCGAGGCCGTGGAGTCCGAGGGCCGCCAGGTCGCGTGGATCCACGCCACCGCCCTGCGCACCGAGCCGGGCACCTTCGCCGGGCGCGACTACGCCAACCCACAGGCCAGCCGCGACGCCGCGGCCGCACTGTGGGCCGAGGCCGGGATCACCAACCCGGCCGAGGAGATCGACGCCGCCGAGATCTACGTCCCGTTCTCCTGGTTCGAGCCCATGTGGCTGGAGAGCCTCGGCTTCGCGGAGCCGGGCGAGGGCTGGCGCATGACCGAGTCCGGCGCCACCGCGCGCGACGGCTCGCTGCCGGTCAACCCGTCCGGCGGCGTCCTGTGCTCCAACCCGATCGGCGCCTCGGGCATGCTGCGGTTCGCCGAGGCGGCCCGCCAGGTGATGAACCGTGCCGACGAGCACCAGATCCCCGACGCCCGAAAGGCCCTCGGTCATGCCTACGGCGGGGGTTCGCAGTACTTCTCGATGTGGGTCGTGGGAACGGAGCGTAAGTCATGAGCAACCCCTACCTGGACGAGAGCGGCCAGTACCGGCCACTCGAGTTGAGCGAGGCCGCGCTGGCGAGTCCCGCTTACGCCGCCGCCCGCCGGTCGTGGGCGGCGACCAACGCCGGTGACCGCGACGCCTGGATCGCCGGCTGGTCGCCCGAGGGCTGCATCGAGGACCCCGTGGGCCCGTCGATGTTCGACGCCGAGGGAATCGGCCACCGCGGTACCGAGCGACTCCTGGAGTTCTGGGAGAAGGCCGTGGCCACCCCGGACCACATCGAGTTCCGCTTCGACCGCGGGATCGCCGTCGGCGACGAACTACTGTGCATCGGCACCATGCGCACCCATATGGGCGAGAACATCATGGAGATCGACATCGCCGTGGACTACCGCGTCGACGCCGACGGCCGCCTGGTCTCCCTCCGCGCCTTCTGGGAGCAGGATGTCGCCATGTCCTCGGGCCTGCGTCCGCTGACCGACGATGACAGGGCGGCCATCGCCGGCGCCCTCCGGAAGGACAGCTGACATGGCACGCGTGGTGGACGTCGAGTTCTCCGTCCCCGTCTCCTTCTCCCCCGTCGACCAGTACATCTCGATCGCCCGCGGCGCCGAGTCCGCCGGTTTCGACCGCGTGGTGCTGCCGGATTCCCTGTTCCATCCGCGTCGACAGGACAAGGACTACCCGTACACGCCGGACGGATCGCGGATGTGGGACGAGACCACGCAGTGGGTCGAGCCGCTTGTCGCTTCCGCCGCCATGGGTGGGGCCACCTCGACCATCCGGTTCTCGCCGCAGGTGCTCAAGGTCGGGCCGCGTAACCCGCTGCTCCTGACCCGCCAGGTCGCCTCGGTCGCGTTGCTCACCGGCAACCGGCTCGATCTGGGCGTGGGCATCGGCTGGGATCCCAACGAGTTCGAGTGGTGCGGCGCCCCGTTCTCCGGCCGCGGCAAGCGCACTGACGAGTCGCTGGCCATCATGCGCGAGGCGTTGAAGGGCGAGTGGATGGAGTTCCACGGCGACCACTTCGACTTCGACGAGCTCATCTTCACCCCGGCCCCCTCCGAGCAGGTGCCGTTCTACGTGGGCGGCCACACCGAGATCGCCCTCAAGCGGGCGGCGCGGATCGGCCAGGGCTGGACCAGCGCCATGATGAAGTTCGACGAGATCGCGGCCACCGTCACGCGCCTGGGCGAGTTGCTTGAGGAGAACGGCCGCTCGCTCGCCGACCGCGGCGACGGCAAGCCCTTCGCCATCCAGGTGGTCTGCCTGGACAAGTTCGGCACGCGCGGCTTCACCGAGCTGGCCGAGGCCGGGGTCACGGACATCATCGTGATGCCCTGGATGGTCGAGGGACACGGCTTCGACTGCTCGACCGAGCAGAAGCTCGAGTCCATCGCCAACTTCGGCGCGAAGTACGGCCTGACCGACTGACAGTTCCCCGGTTGCAAGACATCACCCCGCAGTTGCATGACATCTGGTGCGATTTCTGAGCTGTTTTTCGCACCGCTGGTCTTGCAGCTGCGGGGTGATGTCTTGCAACCGCGGGGTTGTTGTGGGCGGTACCGGCTTGGGAGCGTGAGATAAGGCGACCCGCAGCTCCTGTGGATCGTCGTCGACTCCATCCACAGGAGTCGCTTTCTGTCTGTTGCGAAACGTCGTCGCCATTCACGATTGCCTTCATGGCACGCACTCGCTGGGTCAGCGACACCCGCCCACCCGTCCCGGTCCCCACATCATTGGCGGATGCGGTGTCGACCGGCAAACCGTTCGCCGGCGCCGATGCTCTGGCCGCCGGACTCGTCACCCGCTACGCACTCCGTGTCAGATACCACGCAATCTTCCCCGGTGTCTACGTCGCTAAGGGCGAGCCGCTGACCAGCTGGGACACCATCCGGGCACTCGGCATCTGGGCTCCGTCGGACGCGATCATCGGAGGCTGGGCTGCCGCCTATCTCCACGGCGAGGCGTCGTACTCCGGAGAAAGGGTCCGTGGCGGAATCGATGTGTTCACCGCAGCAGAGCCGCGGCCTCCGCGCGGGATCCGGAAACGCTCACTTCGCCGCCCGGTGCCTGACGAGGACATCTGCCAGATCGGAGGGCTACGCGTCACCACCCCTGCTCGCACAGCCGTGGATACGGCCCGATGGATCCGCGGGGACGACCTGCGTATCTGCGTGATCGATTCGCTCTGCTTCACCACCGGCACTTCGCTCGACGCCGTCGCCGCGGCCGCGGGACGCATGCATGGCCTGCATGGTGCATCGACGATCGGGCGACTCTTGGACGCATGTGACGCCGGTGCGCAGTCCCCACAGGAGACATTACTGAGACTCCGCATCGAACGCTCGCCGCTCCCCCGGCCGACTTCTCAACTCGAGATCTTTGAGCCCACCGGTGAGCGGATCACGATCGCCGACCTCGCCTACGGTTCTGCCAAGGTCGCGATCTTCTACGACGGCAGGCACCACGGTGACCCGGATCAATGGCGGCGGGACTTACGTATCACCGCGAGGCTGACCGATCTCGGGTGGCAGGTCGTGCGGATCGTCAAGGACATGACGTCTGACGAGGCGATGCGCCACATCACGAACGCGTACACCCGCGCGCAGAACCGCCCGCGCGCCTGACACCGCCAATCCCTGCAGCGGTTGCAAGACATCCCCCATCACCTGCACGACAATCGGCGCGAAAGGCCGGGTCTGAACCGCAACGAGCGTCGTGCAACCGCGCGCCCGTGTCTTGCAGCCGCGGCGAGGGGCGGCCTCGACGATCACGCCGAGATGGTCACTGCGATGTCGTCGAGGCAGGCCAGGATCTCGCGGTGGGTGTCCTCGGTGGCCTCGAGATGCATGAGGTGCCCGGCCCGCGGCACGCTGCGGACCTGGCGGACGTCGTCGTGATAGCGGTCGAGCTTCTTGAGCGGCTCGCGGCCGTGGAAGCCCTCGAGGTCGGGATCATGCTCCGAGTAGACGAAGTAGTACGGCACGGGGTTGGTCTGACGCTCGAACTCCTTGCGGGCGTACCAGGACACGTCCATCGCGCGGTACCACTGCAGCGGACCGGCGAACCCGGTGCGGACGTACTCGGTCTCGTAGCGGTCCAACTCCTCCGCGGTGAGCCAGCGCCACGGCAGCTCCGGCGCCTCGGGCAGCGCATCGAGGTAGGTCGTGCCCGACGGGTGCTGCCACACATCGAGATAGTGGTAGTCGGCGGACAGGGCCCAGAACACGCGGGCGAGGAAGTCGCGCTCGTGGCCCTCGAGATCGGCCTCGGCGACGCCCGGCTGCGCGAAGTAGTGCAGATGCAGGAAGTGCTTCTCGGCGATCATCGCCGAGCCCTCCAGAGGGGAGACCGACCCGGCGGTGCCCATGAAGGGGTTCTCCATCCCGATCACCGCACGGACCCGCTCCGGCTCCAGGTGACAGGCGTCGTAGACCACGCCCGCGCCGAAGTCGAAGCCCACCAACACGACCTTCTCCGACTTCGGGAGTGCATCGTCAAGTACCGCGATCAGGTCGTCGACCACCTCGCGCGGCGCGTAGTCCTCGACATTCGTGGGCGCGTCGGAGCCGCCCATCCCCCTCAGGTCCGGCGCGATGACCCGCCACCCGGCGTCCACGAGGACGGGGATCATGCGGTGCCACGTGAACCAGAAGTGAGGGAAGCCGTGAACAAGCGCGACGGTGCCCGGGCGCTGGTCTGCGGACGCGCTCGGTTCGGCGACCACGTAGTGGATGCCCACGCCGTCGCGGTCGATGTGGCGGTGCTCGAGGAAGGACGGGTCGTCGATTCGGGGGTCGATCATGATGTCACCCTGCCTGGTTCTGTGGGGGATTCGGCGCGATTGTCGTAGGAGACGCCGACGGCCCCGGCGCTCCGCCCCGGTGGGC